>NZ_BAAKGN010000007.1:0-34455 GCF_059704265.1 Secundilactobacillus sp. MJ173 | reverse complement strand
AAAAGAGTGTGAACCAAGGCGTTTAGAAATCGAAGTGTAAGGGGTCAGTGACGTAAACCCCGGTCTTGGGTTTATGTCATTGACTCCTTACATGCAGATTTCTGCCTTGGAGAACACGTTTAGGCTAGAGAAAAGGAAAACTCAGATTTTTGAACCTACCACAGTTGCCCACGCCCACTAATTAACTGAAAGGAGTCACCAAAATTGGCAATTCACGTTGACGAAACCAATCAAACATTTCATTTACAAACGGATCATACAAGTTATATTTTCCAAGTCTTGGCCCACGGCATTTTAGGGCAGGTATATTATGGAAAGAAAATTCACGTCAAACCTCAGTATCCCCAGTTATTACAGCGAGAAATGAAAACGGATACACCGGCTTATTCGCTAGATGAACCCACCGTTCAAATTGGGGATCTGAAGCAAGAATATTCGGATACGGGTACTGGTGATTTTCGACGACCAGCGTACCAAGTTTTGCAGACTAATGGCAGCCGAATCACAGACTTAAAGTATGACCATTATGAAGTTGTTCAGGGCAAGGAACGGTTAACGGGAATGCCATCAACGTTTGATGACACGGACGACGGTGCTGAGACACTGATTATCCATCTGACTGACCAGTTGATTCAACTGGATCTTGAATTAAGTTATACCGTTTTTCCGCATCAAGATGTGATTGTGCGCAGCGCTAATTTCAAAAATCACGGTGTTGAACCCGTGACATTGGAAGCTGCTTTGAGCGCACAGTTGGATTTGCCAGATAAACAGTACGATTTGATTCAGTTCTCTGGCACGTGGGCTCGAGAACGGCATTTAATTCGGACGCCACTACGCTCCGGACTTCAGGCTATTGACTCGGTGCGGACAACTTCTAGTCCACAGCAAAACCCGTTCATGATGCTGGCTCGCCCTAACACCACGGATGATGACGGCGAAGCTTTTGGCTTTAACCTCGTCTATTCTGGCGATTTCTTAGATCAAATCGAAGTTGACCAGTGGGATGTTAGTCGAATACTCGTTGGCATCAATCCAGCAGAATTTGAATGGCAATTAGCACCTGATAAGGAATTTCAGACGCCTGAAGCCATCATCAGTTATACTACCGATGGGATGAATCAACTGAGTCAGCAATTGGCGGATTTCTATGGTCAACACTTGGTTAATCTCAAGTACCGGCGGATGGAACGACCAATTCTAGTGAATAACTGGGAAGCCACTTACTTCGATTTTAACGATCAGAAATTATTGAACATCGCTAAACAAGCTAAGCGCCTAGGCATCGAAATGTTTGTGCTGGATGATGGCTGGTTTGGTCATCGAAATGATGATCATACATCGTTAGGTGATTGGTTCGTTGATCCGAAAAAACTGCCAAATGGGATTGGTGCTTTTGCCGGTGAAGTGCACGATCTAGGATTGAAGTTTGGCCTCTGGTTTGAACCGGAAATGATTTCAATTGATAGTGAACTCTATGAAAAACACCCAGAGTGGCTGATTCACGTACCGAAGCGCCGGAAGACACCTGGCCGTAATCAGTATGTACTGGACTTTAGTCGTCCGGAAGTTGTCGATTACATTTACAATATGATGAGTCAAACCATTCAGGAAACCAAGCTGGATTATATTAAGTGGGACATGAATCGTTACATCACCGAAATGTTCAGCGCTGCTTTACCAGCAGACCGGCAATTAGAGATGCCACATCGCTATATTCTGGGTGTATATAGTCTCTATGCACGATTGACTGAGACGTACCCCGATGTACTGTTTGAATCCTGTGCTTCAGGTGGTGGCCGTTTTGATTTGGGCATGATGTATTACGCGCCACAGGCTTGGACCAGTGATGATACGGATGCGGCAGAACGGATGAAGATTCAGTTTGGAACCAGTTATGGCTACCCACAGTCTATGATGGGAGCACACGTCTCGGCGGTACCTAACGAGCAGACTGGTAGGATCACTTCCTTAGAAACGCGAGCGAACGTTGCCTTTTACGGTGCTTTTGGCTACGAGTTAGATATTTCGAAAATGCCGGATGAAGAGGCTGAACAAGTAAAAGAACAAGTGGCTTTCTATAAGCAGCATCGCTTACTGTATCAATTCGGTAAATTGTACCGATTAGACAGTCCGTTTGAAGGGGACGGCAACGTGATGAGTTGGGTCGTGGTTGATGATCAGCAAAATCACGCCATCGCAACTCGTTATCAGTTGTTAAATCATCCTAATGCACCGTATGATCGGCTGTATTTACGGGGATTGGATTCCAACAAACGGTATCGCGTGAACGATAGCGCTGAGACTTACTACGGTGATGAGCTCATGAACGCCGGCATCTTCATTGGCAGTGAATTTGATGATTCCGCTGCGGTCAAGCAGTCAGCGGACTTTAGTTCTCGCAGATTCATTATTGATGCAGTTGAATAAAATAAACAAGCTGTGCCAAAACTCGGTAGATTCCAGAATTTAACGCCAATAAAGCCTATTCCGAAAAGTTCGTCGGAATAGGCTTTATTGGCGTTAAATGGCCGAAATCTGAGTTTTGACACGCGATTAGGCTATATTAACGTATTGAATCAAAGTATCATTATGACTAATCGTAACCAAAAAATGGATTGAAATACCTACCAATGTTGACTCATGGCACGGTCTTTTTATTTGATGATTAACTTAATACTAGGCCCAATCGACCGCGGGCTGTTGATTCAAAATAGTATCAATAGCGGCAAGCTCATCATCGGAGAATGTCAGGTTATCTAGGGCTTTTACGTTATCGACTAATTGCTGAGGCCGGCTGGCACCAACCAATACACAAGCTAGTTCTGGCTTACGTAGATTCCAGGCTAGCGCCATTTCAGCTAAGGTCTGATGACGTGATTGGGCAACCTCATTGAGTGCCTTCACCGTTTTCAGCGTTTGCTCAACTTGACTTGGCTGGAGAAACGGACTGGTAGATTTCGCTGCCCGTGAGTTTTTAGGAATGCCGTTTAAATACTTGTCGGTGAGTAATCCCTGGCAAAGCGAGCTGAAGCCGGCTGCAGCTTTATGGTACTTCTTCAAAACGGGGAAGAGATCACTTTCCACACCGCGGTTGAACATATTATAGCGTGGTTGGTGAACCACAAAAGGCGTGTGCATCTCTTCAAAGCATTTAATCATGGCTTCGGTTTGAGCCCCACTGTAGTTGGAAATTCCCACGTACAGCGCTTTACCTTCGCGGACTAAACTGTCTAATGCCTGGGCGGTTTCATAGATGTTAGTTTCCGGATCGGCACGGTGGCTATAGAAGATGTCTACGTAGTCCAGCCCCATCCGTTTGAGACTTTGGTCGGCACTGGCAATGATACTTTTACGCGAACCCCAGTTACCATAAGGGCCATCCCACATTTCGTACCCAGCCTTGCTGGCAATGACCATTTCGTCACGGTATGGTTTCATATCAGTGGCCATGATTCGGCCAAAGTTTTCTTCGGCGCTACCGGGTTCAGGACCATAATTATTAGCTAAATCAAAATACGTGATGCCAAGGTCAAATGCTTGCTGGACAATGGCGCGTTGATTTTCGTATGCATCCACGCTACCAAAGTTATGCCAGAAGCCTAAACCAATGGCTGATAATTTCAAACCGCTATCACCTAGTCGATTGTAGACCATGTTGTCATAGCGGTTGGGGTTTGCTTCGTACATGACGTTACCTCCTAATTAAATAAGTAAACGATTTCATTATAACGCACTTGCAGCGTAAAACTAAAAGATGGATGAGATTCTAAATGAGCGCGAAAAGCTGTGATTGACACGATTATGGTGAACCCGTAGAATAAAAACATCAGTGCTCAAATGAGGAGATGATGAGAATGACGGGAATCTTAGATACGAAGTCAGCACTGAAAGAGACGTTACCCACTGTTTTTGGTTATATCGGCATCGCGCTTGCTTTTGGGATTACCGCCAGAGCAAATGGGTTAAGTATTTTAGAAATTTTTTTAATGTCATTAATTACATATGCTGGGTCAGCAGAATTTGTGATTGTTAGTCTAATTGCGTTACACGCTGGTATCGGCTCTATCGTGATGTCCGTTTTTTTGGTGAATGCACGGATGATCCTGATGAGCACGGTAGTTGCACCATACTTGTCCCATGAAAGTATGGCAAAGAACATTTGGGCAGGAACTTTGCTGACGGACGAAACCTTTGCGTTAAGCATGAACAAGCTTAACTACACGGATCATCGACTTAATTTTAGGTGGCTAAATACGGCCAACATCTTTGCTTATTTAGTTTGGGCAGTGACTTCTGCAGTTGGCGGAATGCTGGGCAATCTCATCAATAACCCGGAAAAATATGGGTTCAGTTTTGCTTTAGTTGCCATGTTTATCGGTCTTTTATACCTGCAGATGATTTCGGATCGGGCAATCAAGTTAACGATTCAATTCGTAGTGGTTATTTTCGTAGCTGTTTTAATGTTTCTAGGAATGAAATGGCTCCCGCAAAACGGGCTATTATTAATCGTGACGTTACTCGGTTGCGGATTTGGGGTGGTGTTAAAGCATGGCACTAAATAGTTATGTCTTACTTGTGATTTTGGGAAGTGGTCTCGTGACCTGGTTATCGAGGGTGGTGCCATTTATTCTGCTAAAACAGTTTAAGTTGCCCAAGGTGGTAGTTAATTTTCTGGGGTTTGTGCCAATCTGTATCATGACGGCACTCTGGATGGAAAGTTTGTTCATTCAGCATCTAGGACAGTTTCCAAGCCTTAATGTTCCCAACGCTCTGGCCAGCATTCCGACGTTGATCAGTGCTGTGATCAGTAAAAATCTATTGGTTATTGTCATTGTCGGTGTGCTTTCCTTAGCCGTAGTTAATGTATTACTTTAAAATTAATCGTTTGCTTATACGTCAATCATGGTTAAATTGACACATTTCTGTAATATTAGTATACTCTCGTAGGAGTGTTCGGTTTGATGGAACCTATTTGGGACGGTAGGTTAATACGAGAGGAGTATTATATGATGAACGAGGAAACAATGGCAAGTCGGCGTCAACAGCTAAAACGTGATGCCCGGGGATTTTTAGACAAGAACTTTACTTTCTATTTGCTCTTATTTTTACCGATTTATATTTTGGGATTAGCAGTGGGATTTGGTTATTTTGCTTTTAGTTTAAACGGTAACGTTGCCGGTAGTGACTGGCTGAATTTACTGAGTATTGTTTCATCATTGTTGTCGATTGGTGTTTCTTTCGTCATGATTGATCTGCAGCGGGGTGTCGGTGAATTTACTGAACCCGTTAGCAAGTCATTCACGATTTTTAATCGTGGTAGTTACTTTCTGGGCTCGTTAGTATTGATTATTCTGGTCGGTATTTTTACCTTTCTTTGGACTTTGTTATTGATCGTTCCAGGAATTATCAAGAGTCTCTCTTATTCACAGGCGATTTTTATCTACCGTGATTACTTGGATCAAGGTAAGAAGATTGGTTTCCTAGAAGCTATTACTTTAAGTCGAAAAATGATGGATGGGCATAAATGGGAATATTTCGTGATGGGCTTAAGTTTCATTGGCTGGGGCTTAGCATGTATCATTATTATTCCAATCATCTGGGTTTATCCGTACATGAATCAGACGCTTGCTAATTTCTACGTTAAATTAGCGGCTGAGGATGTTCAGAGTACTAATGAAGAAGACGAAAAGCCAACGGTGGTTACACCCAATAAGGATGATACTCAGGGTTCTGAATCAGCACCAACCGAAACTTTTTATCCGGATTCGGGATCAAAGCCAGACGATTCGTCACATAATGACCAGTAGCATAGTGTTAGTGAAGGTGCCAATGGGGTGCCTTTTTTAGTTGATTAAAGTGATAAAAATAAATACATATGAGGATGGTCAAATGTCAAAAACAGAAAAAACGCCGCAGTGGCAGCGAAATCTTTACGCTTTATGGCTGGGTAACTTTATTACGGGTGCTGGTGCGAGCATGAGCTTGCCGTTTTTACCACTATTTATTAGTGAAATGGGTCATTTTCCTAAATGGGAGCTCACCTTATACGCAGGATTAGCGTTTTCGGGTACCTTTTTAAGTCAAGCAATCGTGTCGCCATTTTGGGGCAAACTAGCTGATAGAACTGGTCGAAAACCAATGCTGATGCGTGCGGCCCTTGGGATGACCATTACGGCAACATTAACGGGATTCTCGCCAAATGTTTGGATTTTGATTGCGTTACGAGTGATTCAAGGTGGTTTCTCTGGTTACATTAATAACGCATACGCATTAATGGCGAGTGAAGTTCCAGCTGATAAAAGTGGTCGGACTATGGGAACGTTAACCACTGGTAATGTCGGTGGTACGCTGATTGGTCCCATTATTGGTGGCTACATGGCCGGCATATTTGGTTACCGGATTCCGTTCTTTATGTTTGGTGGCATGATGTTGATTGCATCGATCACGACTTTATTTTTCGTGAAGGAAAATTTTCAGTCATTAGACGACCCCAAGTATGCGGAACGGAGCGCCTTTACCGGTATTAAACACGTGCGGGTAGTTTGGGCAATGATTATTTCTTCAATGCTGATACAGGCTGCCACCACATCGATCAACCCGATTATTAGTTTGTTTGTGAAGGAATTGATGCATGGTCACGGTAATATTGCCATGGCCAGTGGGGTTATCGCGGCACTACCAGGAATTGCCACACTGCTTGCAGCGCCACGATTAGGGGCCTTGGGAGACCATATTGGTCCACGAAAAGTCCTGGTTGCCGGACTAATATTTTGTGCGGTGATGTTTTTACCCATGTTTTTCGTTCAAAGCGTTGCTAGTTTAGGTGTCTTTCGATTCTTAGTTGGCATTTCGGATGCTGCCTTACTCCCAATAACTCAGACCGTGATGACGTTAGCCACACCAAAAGAATCAATTAGTCGAATTTTTAGTTATAATCAATCTGCTCAGGCAATTGGTTCGGTAATTGGTCCAATGCTGGCTGCTGGAGTAGCCGGTGTTTTGGATTACCGATACGTCTTTTTGATGACGACTGGTCTAGTCCTTATTAATCTTGGCATCGTGGTGTGGGCTTATAAAGCTGATTATAAAACAGTTAAAGAAACCCGATAGTAAGGGCTTTTTGCTTGCTTAACGGTAATGAAATGAGTACAATTTTCTTAGAATTGATTGATAATGGCAATTAATATTAAGAGAGAATTGGAGAATTGACTATGGGTAGCACACAAGAGAGAACCCGGCGCCAAATTTTAAATGCCTTTTTAGATTTGCTTGGTGAAAAACCATATGACATGATTAGCGTATCAGAGATTGCTCAAGAGAGTTTCATTACTCGCAGTACCTTTTACCGTTATTTTTCTGATAAAAAAAGTTTGCTGATGGCTGAAATTGAGGATACAGTCCAAAGACACACACCGAATCAGCCATTGTTAGTTCAATTCGTTGAGTATGTTGAATCATACTGGACAGTACTCAGAAATTTAATGCCGACCCGGCAAAGTCGCTCAGATCTTCATGAAATACTGAATCAAATCCTATGGGAACTCATCCAGCGCCGTGTTGCGACTGGTTCAAAGAATGATCCGGTCATTGAAACGATCCAGCGCTCGCACAATAAAGATGTTATGATCAGTGCCATCGAAGGAATGTTAATGGGAATTTTAGAGCGCTATGTGGTTGAAGGAACAGAAAAAATTGATCATAAGCAATTGGAAGCAGCCATACTTGAAATTAATAGTTTGTTTAAACAAAAACAGTCCTAATTAAAAGTTAAAGCTGTGACAAAACTCGGTAGAGGCCAGAGTTTAACGTGAATAATGCCTATTTCGCAATTTTTGCGGAATAGGCATTATTTGTGTTAAACGGCCGGAATCTGAGTTTTGGCACGTAATCAGGTGATATCAATATACAGAACCCGAAGTACGATAATCACTAATTTTGATTGAAAAATTGATTGAAATACTTACCAAAATAGACTTAGGACAAAGTCTTATTTTGTCCCAATTATTAACCACAAATGAGAAAATGCACAAAGTTTGCTGTAATTTAGCATATTCATGTACAGAACAATTACTGCATGATATTATGGAAGCGGTTACAATAAACTAATCAAACTAATAATAATGAATATAAAGGGGTACTTACCATGAAATTAGCCAAGTACATTGACCACACCATTTTAAACGCTGACGCTACTGAAACAGATGTCGACAAAGTCATTGCGGAAGCTATCAAATATGATTTTGCTTCAGTATGCATCAACCCATACTGGGTCAAGCATACTGCTGCTGGATTACAGGGCTCAGATGTGAATACTTGTACCGTCATTGGTTTTCCTCTGGGTGCAACTTCAACTCAGAGCAAAGTCTTTGAAGCTAAACAGGCGATGAAGGACGGTGCTGACGAGTTGGATATGGTGATTAATATTGGTGAACTCAAGGCAAATCATGATGATGCCGTCTTGGCGGATATCAAAGCATTGGCTGATGCTATTCATGCAGAAAACAAATTGCTCAAAGTGATTATTGAAACTGCATTACTAACCGACGAAGAAAAAGTTCGTGCTTGCCAGTTAGCTGAAAAAGCGGGTGCTGACTTTGTGAAAACTTCTACAGGGTTCTCGACGGCAGGCGCCAAAGTGGCTGACGTTAAATTAATGCGTGAGACCGTTGGTGACCGTTTGGGTGTCAAAGCTTCTGGTGGGGTGCACTCTAAAGCAGAAGCAGAGGCCATGATTGAAGCGGGTGCTACCCGAATTGGTGCCAGTGCCAGTGTCAAAATTGTAACGGAAGATTAAAGGGGGCTTTAGCCATGACTTTTAAACGCGTATTTGGTATCGTCATTGATTCCGTTGGGATCGGTGAAGCGAGTGATGCCAATAAATTTGGTGATGTGGGAGCCGATACATTGGGTCATATCGGTGAGTTTTATAAAGGTGATTTAAAGCTTCCTAACCTTGCTAAGATGGGGCTGTCAAACATTCGTCCTAGCAATCCCATTGAAGGGGTGCCGTTAGCAAACCACCCAATCGGGTACTTTGGCAAAATGCATGAAGTTTCGGTAGGAAAAGATAGTATGGATGGTCATTGGGAAATGATGGGCTTGCCCGTCACGGAACCACTGGGCTTCTTCCCTGAAGGGTTTCCGGCTGAACTCATTAAACAAATTGAAGAATTTAGCGGTCGGCACGTGATCGTCAATAACCCCTATTCTGGCACCGATGTTATCCATGATTATGGTGAACAACAAATGAAGACGGGTGACTTGATCGTGTACACATCCGGCGATTCCGTTTTACAGATTGCTGCTCACACGGATGTGATTCCGCTGAAAGAACTTTATAAAATCTGTGAATTTGCCCGGTCCATTACCATTGATAAACCCTACCGAATCGGCCGAATCATTGCTAGACCATATGTTGGACCAGATAAGGATCATTTTACCCGGACTTCTGATCGCCATGACTTTACCCTGGCACCAACTGGTGAAACTGACTTGGACCGTTTAAAAGCTGCCGGATTGGATGTTTTAGCGGTGGGTAAAATCAACGATATTTTCTCGGGTCAGGGCATCACGGACGGTGTTCACACCGTTAGTAATGATGACGGCATGAAGCGGACACTAGAAAACGCCGGCAAAGATTTCAACGGCTTTAGCTTTACCAATCTCGTTGATTTTGATGCCATGTATGGTCATCGGCGCAATCCAGAGGGCTACGGTAAAGCGTTGATGGCTTTTGATGAACAGTTAGGTGATTTATTAGCTTCTTTGAGCGATAGCGACTTATTGATGATCACTGCTGACCACGGAAACGATCCCGGTTTTAAGGGCACGGATCACACCCGTGAATACGTACCGTTACTGGTTTATTCACCACAGTTCAAGCAGAACGGTTCGTTGGGAATTCGCCGCACATACGCTGACTTTGGTGCAACTATTCTAGATAACTTCAACGTTAGCGGGAATTCGACAGGCACTTCATTCTTAAAGTCATTGAAATAGGAGGAAAACGCAATGAGTACACACATTGGCGCTGAAATGGGCGATATCGCTGAAACGGTTTTATTACCAGGGGATCCGTTACGGGCAAAGTACGTGGCAGATAACTTTTTAGATGACGTTGTTCAGTACAATTCGGTGAGAAATGCATTCGGCTATACCGGTACTTATAAAGGACATCGAGTCTCTGTTCAAGGAACAGGCATGGGGATTCCATCGATTTCAATTTATACGAATGAACTAATTCGCTTCTTTGGTGTGAAACACCTGATGCGAATTGGCAGTATTGGTGGTTTTGGTGAATCTGTGAAGATTCGTGATATTCTCATCGCTGAATCTGCCAGTACTGATTCGGCAATTATTCAAAACACCTTTAAAGCAGGCGTAATTTACGCGCCTACTGCTGATTTTGATATGTTGCTAAAGGCTTACGAGTCCGCTAAAGAAGCTGGGGTTTCGGTCAAAGTCGGTAATATCTTCAGTGCGGACCGCTTTTATAACGATGAGATTGATTATCAGCAGTTGATCGACTACGGCGTATTGGGAACCGAAATGGAAACCGCTGCGTTATACATGCTGGCTGCTAAGTATGGTGTGCAAGCGTTGTCGATCAACACGGTTAGTGATAACCTCACCACCGGCGAAGCACTATCAGCAGAAGATCGTCAGAATTCATTTAGTGAAATGATGACCGTGGCGTTAGAGACGGCGATTAAGTTATAGCATAAAATCACTAATCACAAATAAAGAGGGGGTAGTGACTGGAATAACGGCGTATTTCAGTCGCCACCCCCCTTTATATTTTTAGTCAGGAGGACTTTATGATGAGAATGGTAGACGTAATCGATCATAAGCGAAATGGCGGAGCGTTGACCAACGAAGAAATCAAATTCTTTGTTGATGGGGTGGTGGACGGCAGTATTCCCGACTACCAAACCAGTGCCCTGCTTATGGCTATCTACTTTAATGGGATGGCAGACGGTGAACAAGCTGAACTGGCACTGCAGATGTTGAAGTCAGGAGATCAGCTTGATTTGTCAGATATTCCGGGCATTAAAGTCGATAAACATTCTACTGGCGGTGTGGGTGATAAAACCAGCTTGCCACTGGCACCAATGATTGCGGCTTTAGGTATTCCAATTCCGATGATTTCTGGTAGGGGCTTAGGGCATACTGGCGGTACGTTGGATAAACTGGAAGCCATTCCGGGGTTTAAAGTAGAACTCTCTGAAGAAGCCTTTAAGCAACAAGTAAAAGATATCCACTTAGCTATTGTTGGGGCAACGGGTAATATTGCGCCAGCCGATAAAAAGATTTACGCTCTGCGAGATGTGACTGACACGGTGGATTCGATCCCGTTGATTGCTGGTTCCATTATGAGTAAAAAGATTGCTTCAGGAACGGATGCCTTAGTCCTGGACGTTAAGACCGGGTCGGGTGCCTTCATGAAAACGGAAGACCAAGCTCGTGCGTTAGCTAAAGCCTTAGTTTCGATTGGTAAAAATGCCGGCATGGAGTGTATGGCACTGATTTCTGATATGAATCAGCCACTGGGACGGATGATTGGAAATGCACTAGAAATTCAGGAAACGATTGATATTTTGAAGGGCGAAGGCCCAGACGACATCACTGATTTAGTGTTAACGCTTGGTAGCCAAATGGTCGTCTTAGCCAAGAAAGCGAAAACGCTGGCTGAGGCACGTAAGATGCTTGAAGAGGTTGTCGCTAATGGCGAAGCGTTAGCAAGCTTCCGACAAATGGTGATTGCCCAGGGCGGTGACGAACGCGTGGTAGATGATCCAACCATCATGCCTCAAGCAAAATACAAGATTGACCTACCAGCACGGTCTAGCGGTGTTGTGGCTAAAATGACGGCTGATGAAATTGGTGTTGCCAGCATGTTACTCGGTGGCGGCCGTCAAAAAGCGGATGACCAGTTAGACTATGCGGTGGGGATTGAACTGAAGAAAAAGGTTGGCGATGCTGTTAGTGAAGGGGAACCGTTACTGACCATTTATGCTAACCGTGAAGATATCGATAACATCAAAGAGTTACTGTACGACAATATTGAGATAGCGGATGCGGCAGCACCCATCACGTTGATTCACGAGATTATTAAATAATTTTCTTTATATGAAGACAAATAACCTGATTGCTCGTTTTGACAATCAGGTTATTTAGTAGGGTTAACTTAGCTTATTATGCAATTGTTGACACCGGTAAGTCTTAAGTCGTACATTATGAGCATCACAACTTATTTTGGGGGACATTTCAATGGTTTACTGGTTCGATATCCGGATGGCAATCCTGACCTTTCCGTTAGTGGCATTATTAATTACCTTTCCAATTCTACTGTGGCATTATCACCGTTTTGGAGCAATCTCGCGGTGGTCGATATTGATGCTATACAGTTGCGTGTTTTATTTACTATGCGCTTATTTTCTGATTATGTTGCCGCTCCCAAGTGTTGACTCGGTAGCCAAACTGACGACGCCTAGGTATAATCTGCAGCCGTTGCTGTTTATTCGGGAATTTATTGATCAAAATCCGCTACAGCTTGCGGACCCGCATACTTGGGTAGCTGCGGTTAAGGCGCCAACGGTGATTCAGCCATTGTTTAACGTTGTGTTAACGATTCCGTTTGGGTTTTACCTGCGCAGTTACTTTCATAAATCGTGGTGGCAGACGATTCTGCTTTCATTTTGCTTATCGTTATTCTTTGAACTGACCCAGTTAACTGGCGATTACGGTATCTATCCGCGGTCATATCGATTATTTGACGTGGACGATCTGCTCTTAAACACGACTGGCGGCTTGGTGGGATTTGGACTTACCCGATTTATTTTACCCATTTTGCCTACGTCACAGCATATTAAAGAAAAATTGCAGATTCAAGCGCGCCAGGTGTCAGTGTTCCGTCACGCCACGGCCTTTGTAGTTGATTGGCTCAGCTTTTCCATCGTGTCGATGATTGGTAATGGGTTAGTGGGCAATGTAAAAGTGTTCGCGCAGCCTGTGTCGTTGGTGAGTTTGATCGTGGTGGTGTTGTTGCCACAACTCATTTGGAGAAAGACGTTAGGGATGCGCTTAGTGCACTTGAAAGTGGTGAATAAGAGCGAAGAGAAGGCCACTGCTCAGCAGGTGTGCCAACGCTGGTTAGCAGGCTATAGTTTATTTTTGGTGCCCATCTTGATTGGTGGCGGCTTAGCGTTTGTGAGCCAAGGCAGCCAGTTTTATATGTACGGCAGTATCATCATGGTACTCATATTAGTTATCATCGTGATTCTACTAGGACTGGATATGATGATTGATGCTTTTCGGCCACAGCACGCGCTATTGTTTGAACGGTGGAGTCAGACCAAATTAATTTCGGATTATCATTAAACATTGTGTGACACAACTCGGTAGATTCCAGAATCTAACACCCAAAACGCCATTCCGTTTTTTATCGGGATGGCGTTTTGGGTGTTATAGGGCCGGAATCTGAGTTGCGGAACCGGTTAAGGCTACGTTTACGTGCTGAATTTAAAATACTTATATGGCATAGCCTTACTTTCGTTGATTAGTAAAATGAAGGCTTATCGCCATCTGTACCTGGTTGATCAACCCCAACTGAATGACCGATTTCTTTGCTTGGGTCATTGATCAAAGAGACAACGAAATCGGCAATGCTCTTACGAGAAACTTCGGTCCCCTTAAATGGCTCACCTTTTTGTGTGGTCTCGTAACTGACGATATCCTTGTTTGAAAGCCAAGCAGGACGGACAATGGTGTAGTCCAAGCCAGAAGCTTCGATGACTTTGGCTGCTGCAGCGTAGGTTTCTAGATAACCGCCATCCAGCATTTGATGGTTCCATTCACCGTACTTACCGGGAACTTCATCGTAAATGCCCAGTGTTGAGATCCAAATCAAACGTTTGAGACCCATCTCTTTCATGGCAGCAACGACTGTTTTGGCCTGGTTTTCAATGTCATGGTTACCAAGGTTGGCATACACGATATCTTGACCTTCCATGGCTTTTTTCAGGCTGGCTTGATCAGTAGCGTCACCTTCAATAACCGTTTCTCGAGTAGTATCTGATACGCTTAACCGGTCTGCATGACGCAAGAATAACGTCAACCGGTGTTTCGTTTGCGTCAATAGTTGTGCTTCAGCTAATTTTGCGATTTTGCCGTTTGCACCTAAAATTAATACGTTTGTCATTTCGATTCACTCCTATCTCATTTACAAGTTCATTATAGGCTGTCACGGTTAAAATTGAACGGACAGATACGTGAGCTTTGTCCGCCACTTGTGTTTGCAAGGTAAGATAAGGTAGAATAAGTGTTATAGTTCAGGTAGTTAATGGCATGACTTATTTTTAAAATTTTAACAAAAGAGGGATTATCATGAGTGGCATTTTAACGGGTAAAAAAATTGTAATTATGGGGGTCGCGAATAAGCGCAGTTTAGCCTATGGCTGTTTTCAAGCTTTAGCATCACAGGGCGCTGAGATTATCTTAACTTATCAAAATGACCGGATGCTGAAAAGTTTAAACCGGTTTATCGATGAAGACGTGACCAAAGTCCTTTGCGATGTCAGTGATCCGGAGAACGTTGAAAGTGCCTTTAAGACGATTCACGAACAGGCTGGTCAGATTGATGGGATCATTCACGCAATCGCGTACGCTGATCCTGAGGACTTAAAGGGTGAAACGACGGATGCTAGTCTGGAGAGCTTTAATAAGGCGCAGAGTATTAGCGTTTATTCATTGATTTCAGTGGCGAAGTACGGCCGTCAAATCATGAACGAAGGCGGTTCGATCGTTACACTGACCTACATGGGTTCTGAAAGAGCAATTCCTAATTATAATATTATGGGGATTGCTAAAGCTGGCTTGGAGGCATCGGTTCGTTACCTTGCTAGAGACTTAGCCAGCCAAAATATTCGGGTCAACGCGATTTCTGCTGGTGCCGTTAAGACGTTAGCAGTTACTGGTGTTAAGGATTACAGCACTTTAATCAAGCTTTCAAACGAGCGCGCTGTTAACGGGGTTGGCGTGACCATCCAAGAAGTTGGTAACACGGCCGCCTTTTTGATGAGCGACTTGAGTAGTGGTCTTGTAGGAGACACGATTTATGTTGATAAGGGCACGCATTTGATTTAATTAATGGCTGCATTTTAGTCCGACACTTTAATCATTAGAGGGAAACGATATGTAAGTCCCCCGTAACTGGATTGCCAAATTTTGGGAAATCAGTTATGGGGGACTTTGTGTGTCATGCTTTTCGTGTGAATTACCAAGTAAAAAACCAGCGAAACGGAGAGATTTCGCCGGCTGAGTAACTACTCAATCATTGCGTGAGTAGGTGAGTTCGCATATCAAGCGGGAGTCACTGCGCAACTTTTAAGTTGAAGGGTAGGGGGAGCAGTACTCGATACGCTCACTCTAGTTAGGATTATAATTGAAAATGAGGAAAATCAAAGAATTTACACTCCAAAAAGCCATGTTTTTTAAAACGGTGTTAGTGACGTATAATGAAGTTAACAAATTAGAGGGGGTTTACCATGACTGAAAAAAGTGTTTTTCACGTTAACGGGTATCTCGGACTCATCGTTGCCATTTTGTTAGTACTAGGTGGTGGCTGGCTGTTTCTGTTACGGTCAGTATTAGGTATTGCTTTAGGCGCTATTTTAATTTTCATTGCCCTCATTGGAAGCAGTTCTTTAACGATCATTGCACCCAACGAGGCAAAAGCGATGACTTTCTTCGGTAAATATATTGGGACTATTCGAACGGCCGGTTTGTTTATGACGGTGCCGCTAACGAATAAACAATCGATTTCACTGCGAGTACGAAACTTTAACAGTAATCTGCTGAAGGTTAACGACTCTCGTGGTAATCCGGTAGAAATTGCGGCAGTCATCGTGTTCAAGGTTGTCGATACCAGCAAAGCTTTATTTGATGTTGATGATTATGAACAATTCGTTGAGATTCAAAGCGAGTCGGCTATTCGGCATGTTGCTTCGGAATTCCCCTATGACGCTTTTAATGAACAGGAAACGTTAACGTTGCGGAGTAATCCCACCGAAGTTTCTAATAAACTAACTGCCGAACTCCAGTCGCGTCTCCAGATTGCCGGTGTTGAGGTGGTTGAAACGCGTTTGACCCACTTGGCTTACGCTACTGAAATCGCCAGTGCGATGCTGCAGCGGCAACAATCTTCAGCCATTTTGTCAGCAAGAAAAATCATTGTGGACGGGGCCGTTTCAATTACGGAAGACGCCATTGCAAAGCTAGAACAGGACACTGATTTGAAGCTGACTGATGACCGGAAGCTCCAACTGATCAATAATGTGATGGTCACGATTATTTCTGAGCGGGGGACACAACCCGTTATCAGCACAAGTGATACTGAATAAGCAGGAAGTTTAGATGGATAAAAGTTTCGGCTAGTTTCTTGACCGAAAAGAGACTTAACATTTGCTTTTATTCAACACGCTGATCTAGCTTAAATAGTTCCACAACTCAGATTCCAAAAAAACTGCGTATTCCGCCAAAGTTCGGAGTACGCAGTTTTTGTGTTAAATTCTGGAATCTAGCGCGTTGTGTCGCACTCTCTTTAATTTTAGAGCACATCTAATGGTAATTTTTCAGTAGGTGCTGGGTAAGCTTCATCCAAAAGCTTCAGGTCGTCAGCGGTTAGCTGAATATCGCCAGCTAACACGTTTTCCTTTGCGTGGTCAGCGTTACTGCTTTGCGGAATGGCTAACACTTGCTGGTGAGAAACAACCCAAGCTAATAGGATCTGGTAAGCAGAGGCGTTGTGCCGTTGAGCAACTTTGAGGACGTTAGGGTTGCGGTCCAGATGATCGTTCAATTGATCAGGCGCACCAACGGGACTATAAGCGATGAAGGGTAATTCGTGTTTAGCTTGCCAGTCTAGCAGACTGTACTCGACACCGCGACTGCCTAAGTTAAATAAATCTTCGTTAGCAGCCGCTTTAGCACCATTTGATAATTGCCAGAGTTCTTCAAGGTCGCTAACATCAAAGTTTGAGATCCCCCAAGCTTTGGTTTTTCCCGCCGTTGTGAGCCGTTGCAATTCGTCGACTGTTTCGGCCAGTGGAGTGGTTCCGCGCCAATGATAAAGGTAAAGGTCGACTTCATCAACGCCTAATCGCTTTAAGCTAGCGTCTAGACTGCATTCCATGTGCTGTTTGGAAGCATTCGTTGGTAAAACTTTTGAAATCAGGTACAGTTGGTCACGGGGAATAGCCTTAATGGCTTTGCCAACCAACGTTTCTGCACGGCCTGAACCATACATTTCAGCGGTGTCGATGACCTTTGCACCGGCGGCTAAACCAGCGTGAATGGCGTTAATTTCCTGTGTTTGCAACGTGGGGTCGTCTCCCATATGCCAAGTACCCATACCAATAGCTGGAACTTGATTACCCGCAATGGTGACTGTTTTCATACAAACATCTCCTTGTGATTTAAAAGCTGACATTCAATTCCTATTGTAAAATATTCATCAGTATTATACCAACTCTGCAGCCTCTAAAATTTGCTGTGAAAAGTCAGTGAGCTGTTCAGGTAAGTTGTCCAAATCGAAAAAGGCGACTTTATCCGTTTCACCGGCTTGAGGAGTGAGTTGGTTATCTTGAGTAAAGGCTTGATAAACCGCAATCACAGCGTCAATTTGATCGCCGTTGGGATAACTGAATTGCATGGACGGTCCGCTTAAAAGGGTCTTAAATTTAAAGTTAACTGCGTGAACCCCAGTTTCTTCTGTGACTTCACGGTTAGCAGTTTCGGCGAGCGACTCCCCGATTTCTTTTGAACCAGACGGCAGTCCCCATAAATGAGTATCGCTGCGGTGAACAAACAATAGTTGCGCACTGGCATTATAAACAAGCCCAGCGGCGCCGGTTGAAATTAACGGTTGGTGACCAACCCGTTTTCTTAAGTTTAGAATATAGCCCATAGGATCACCTCATTAATAATAACTTTTTAATTAATTTCATTATGCGTGATGGATGGTGATAATTAAAGCGTTTTATTAGGTTTTGTGGCTGATTATACAATTGAGAAGCCTTGCACTATATTAAAATAGTTGTTAAAATATACTCATTTATTTCTAATATTGCTTTGAGGAAAGTTCAATGTTTCAAATACATAAGCGGTTATTTACCGCTACAGGAGGAATCTTATGAGTTTTAAGAGTACATTCTTACGCCAAGAAGATCCAGCTGTCTATCAAGACAAGGATTCGCATTTGGCTCGTGTTTTAGGCGTAAAGGATATCTTAGCCTTAGGGGTTGGGACCATTGTTTCGACCTCTATCTTTACTTTACCGGGGGTCGTTGCAGCACAGCATGCCGGTCCAGCCGTGGCACTATCATTCTTAGCGGCAGCTATTGTTGCTGGGTTAGTGGCCTTTGCATATGCCGAAATGGCGGCTGCCATGCCATTTGCCGGATCAGCTTATTCATGGATCAACGTTGTCTTTGGTGAAGGTTTTGGCTGGATTGCCGGCTGGGCACTGTTAGCCGAGTATTTCATTGCTGTTGCTTTCGTTGGTTCAGGGCTTTCCGCGAACTTTCGTGGGTTGATTCAACCATTAGGGATTCAATTTCCTAAAGCACTGGCTAATCCGTTAGGGACTGATGGTGGTGTCATTGATATCACTTCAGTTGTCGTTATTTTAATGGTGGCTTTTCTGCTGTCACGAGGTGCTTCTACAGCTGCCCGTGTTCAGAACACACTGGTTGTCTTAAAAGTGTTAGCAGTTTTGCTCTTCATCATTGTTGGTGCAACTGCACTTCATATGCAGAACTACGTGCCATTCATTCCGGCTCACAAAGTGGTTAATGGCAACCAGTTTGGGGGCTGGCAAGGTATTTACGCCGGTGTTTCGATGATTTTCCTGTCCTACATTGGGTTTGATTCTGTTGCTGCCAACTCAGCTGAAGCCAAGGATCCGCAAAAAACGATGCCACGTGGGATCATGGGGTCATTGGTGATCGCCGTTATCTTGTTCGTTGCCGTTGCGTTGGTCCTTGTTGGGATGTTCCATTATAGCGATTATGCTAACAACGCTGAACCCGTTGGTTGGGCACTGCGTCAAAGTGGTCACACAGTGGTTGCAACAGTCGTTCAAGCGATTGCGGTTGTGGGGATGTTTACCGCGTTGATCGGGATGATGCTTGCTGGTTCACGTCTGGTTTACTCATTCGGCCGTGACGGTTTACTGCCAAAATGGCTGGGTGTGTTGAACGACAAGCAGTTGCCTAACCATGCGCTGTCAACTATCACCATTGTTGGTGTGGTTATCGGTTCATTGTTCCCATTTGCCTTTTTGTCACAATTGATTTCTGCAGGGACTTTGATTGCCTTTATGTTCGTGTCTCTAGGGATCTACAAACTGCGTCCTCGTGAAGGAAAAGATATTCCTGATCCTTCGTTTAAGATGCCGCTTTACCCAGTACTGCCGTTTGTTGCCTTTTTAGGTGCACTCGCTGTCTTCTGGGGATTGGATAAAGACGCTAAAATCTATGCTTTAGTCTGGTTTATTTTTGGACTGCTGGTTTACCTATTATATGGTGCCAAGCATTCTTCGTTAAATACAAATCCAAATACGAAACAAAAGTAGTTAAATGAGGACCCCAAAGCACAACGTTTTGGGGTTTTCGTTTAAATCAGGATTGATGGAGGAAAATCATGAGTGAAAATGAACGAATCTTAAAAAACGAAGCACCAGCACTTTCTAACGCTGCGCGGGTGAAGTATTTCAATATTGTCATCGAATCAGGCAAGGGTGCCACCGTCACGGATGCTGATGGTAAAACATACATTGATTTGCTGGCAAGTGCTTCAGCAACCAACACTGGGCATTCACATCCTCACGTAGTTAAAGCAGTTCAAGATCAGGCGGCTAAATTACTGCAGTATACACCGGCGTACTTTGCAAACGATGCTGCTGCTAAATTAGCCCCGCGATTGGCAGCTTTGGCGCCTATCAGCGGTCCAACCACTTTAGGTTGGGGTAATTCGGGTTCGGATGCCAACGATGCGATCATTAAATTTGCTCGGGCTTATACTGGGCGTCCCTACATTGTGAGCTTTACGGGAGCGTATCATGGGTCCACATACGGCTCAATCAGTGTGTCATCAGTGAGCCTGAACATGAGCAGAAAGATTGGCCCATTGTTACCAGACATCGTTAAGGTGCCGTTCCCAGATCCCTGGAAACGACTTGATGGAGAATCCGAAGAGGCCTTTGTTGATCGGATGTTCGATGCCTTTAAGCTGCCGTTTGAAACTTATCTACCTGCTGAAGAAGTCGCTGCTATTTTGATTGAACCGATTCAAGGTGACGGCGGGATCGTTAAAACACCGGATGCATACATGCATAAAATTTACGATTTTGCTAAGGCAAACGGGATTTTGTTTGCAGTGGATGAAGTTAACCAAGGCATGGGCCGGACGGGTAAGTGGTGGTCAATTCAGCATTTTAATCTGGAACCAGATCTGATGTCAGTTGGTAAATCTCTGGCTTCGGGCTTACCACTAAGTGCGGTCATTGGCCGTCAAGAAATTATGAATTCGTTGGGTTCACCTGCCAACGTGTACACCACGGCCGGCAATCCCGTGACTACGGCTGCTGCCATGGCCACCATTGATGTGATTGAAGATGAACACTTGTTGGAACGCAGTACGGCGCTGGGCAAGAAAGCCAAAGCCTTCTTTGAAGACGAGAAAAAGAAGTTTAACTTTATTGGCGATGTCCGGATGTATGGCTTAGACGGCGGTATCGACATCGTTGATCCTGAGACGGGTAAACCGAATGCTGACGCCACGACTAAGATTATTTACCGGGCGTTTGAACTGGGTGCCATCATCATCAGTTTAAAGACCAATGTGCTTAGATTCCAGCCACCGCTGGTCATCACTGATGAACAGCTGCAATCGGCATTTGATATCCTTGATCAGGCCTTCAGTGAGCTTGCTGCTGGCAAACTTTCACTGCCTGATAACGCGGACGAAATTGGCTGGTAGTCGTTAAAATTTAATTGAATTGATTTTAGATGGAAGAGCGGATACGTAAATTTATCACGCTCTTTTTTGTTTTCATGGTTTTTCATAGATCACTTTCAGTGCCAGTTTGAAATGTTTACGGGTTATAAAACACTAGTTTGGTGGTAGTGAAAAAGTTTTACCCGTTAATTGACTAAAAATTGGGTAAAATTTTATTGAAATTAAAGTAAGCGTTTACAAAGTTTGCACAATTGTGCTAGAATGTTCCTAGGCTATCGAGGAAGGGTAGCAAAATGAATATTGGAAGCGCTTGCTAAGCAAACGACGATTGTCGCATTTGAAATATATCCTGTTATTGATTTTATCGTTTGCGTAGCGAGTTGCTCCTAAAATACAGGAGGCATGAGTCATGAGTAAAAACAGTGACAAGATTACACTGAATCCTGAATCGTTTGCAGAGGCGGTCCTTGGTGGTAATCCCAAGCGCGATGACGAAGAAGATAAAGTTTATATCAAACGTCAGTTAACGCTTTATCTAGAAGCATTGTTGTTGGCACAAGACTTTAATGATCTTGAGGAAACTCGGTTTGACGTTGCTAAGTCAGAACAGCGTAGTAAGATCCTTTCAAAGATCATTGAGCATCGTTACGAAGGTTCAGGAAGTGGCGAATAATCATGAAAGAAAAAACAGAGAGTCATGTTAAACAGTATACATCATACGCATTAGGGGCCTTTGGGCATGATGCGTTCTACGCAACGTTAAGTACTTATTTGATGTTGTTCATTACCAGTGAATTATTTAACGGCGCTGCAAAAGGTGTCAAGTCACATATGATTCTGACAATCACCACGATGATGATGATTATTCGGTTAGTTGAAATTGTTTTTGACCCAATCATTGGTGGGATTATCGATAACACCGAGACCAAATATGGTAAGTTTAAGCCATGGTTGTTAGTTGGTGCCGGTGTCAGTGCTATTTTCTTAGTTTTGATTTTTACGGATTTTGGTGGCTTAACTAATTCCAATCCAATGCTTTACGTTGTTTTGTTTGGTATCTGTTATGTCATTATGGATATTTTCTACTCGTTTAAAGATATTGCACTTTGGTCAATGCTCCCTGCTTTGAGTGTTGATGAAAAGGTTCGTAATAACTTTGGTACGACTGGTCGTTTAGGCTCAACCATCGGTGCCCAAGCGGTTCCAATTATCATTTTCCCTCTGATTGTGTTCTTCTCACACGTGTTCTCAGGAACAAGTGGTCAGACTAAGACTCAAGCTGGTTGGATTGGGTTTGCCGTTGTTATCGCAATCTTCTCATTCGGTGGTGCTTTATGCACGGCTTTGGGAACTCATGAAAATACCAGTTTGATTCGTCAAAACACTGAACGTACTGGTGTTATCGGTATTTTCAAAGCGTTAGGTAAGAACGACCAGTTGATGTGGTTGGCAGCTTCATACTTCCTATTTGCGTTAGGTTACGTTGTGACTAACTCATTGTTAGCTTACTACTTCACTTACGTATTGGGTCAGTCAAACAAGTTCACCTTTGCCGGCTGGATCATGGCCATCTTGGGTGTCATCTCAGTTTCTCTCTTCCCAGTGATCGTTGCAAAAGTTCACCGTAAAGCCATTTACGTTGGCGGTATTGCCATGATGTTAATCGGTTATGTTTTGTTCTTGTTTGCAGGGCACAGTCTACTTGGCGTCTTGGTTTCCGTTGCCGTCTTCTTCTTCCCATACCCAATGATCTTCTTGGCCGCTTTGATGACCATTACTGATAGTGTTGAATATGGTCAATGGAAGAATGGTACCCGGAACGAATCCGTTACCCTTTCTATCCGACCATTGATCGATAAGTTGGCCGGTGCGGTTGCTAACGGTGTTGTTGGGATCGCTGCCGTTCACTCTGGTATGACTGGGAACGCTGCGCCAAGCAGTATCAGTGCAGCTCAATTGTCAAACTTTAAGATGTACATGTTCTATGGACCAATGATTTTGGTTGCAGTTGCTGCTATTGTTTACTACACCAAGGTTAAGTTGAGTGAATCTCGACATGAACAAATTGTTAAAGAACTTGAAACTAAGTTAAAAGCTGAAAAAGCCGAAAAAGAAGCAACTGACGCACAATAAGCGTTGATTAAGAAACCGTAATGGTCACTACCGAGATAGTGGCGTTACGGTTTTTTTGTTTCTGCAATTTAGGAATAAGGACGACTTCACTAAAAAGGGTACACATGTTCGCTCCTACTTGGTATACTATTCAGGTATTCTAGAGACGCAGGCTTGTATTTTCAGGATAAGCGTGTTGTAATATGATAAGTAGATTAAAATTTGTTAAGAGAAGAGAGCGAAGCAGAATGGAAAATAAACGACATATTTCAACCCGAGAAGTGGTTTACTTGGCGATGCTGATCGCAGTGACCGTCGTCATTTCAAGATTTTTCTTAATTCCTGTTCCGATGACGCATGGGAACATTAATCTTTGTGATGCCGGCATATTTATTGCAGCAATTTTACTAGGCAGAACACAGGGGGCAGTTGTTGGTGCCTTCAGCGGTTTACTGCTTGATTTGATTTCAGGATACACGCAGTACATGATTTTCTCGTTTATTGTCCACGGTTTAGAAGGCTTTGTTGCCGGTTGGATTGGTGGCAAGAAAACCAAATCTGCTAAAATCATTGCTATGATCATTGGTGTTTTAGTCATGGTGGCAGGTTATTGGGCAACTGATAGTTTGCTTTATGGTTTCAAAGTTGGCTTGATAGGTGTGCCTACCAACTTTATTCAGGGAATTGTTGGTGGTGTCGTGGCTTACGTGGTTTCCGTTCCGTTGGAGAATCGGTTACCCAGATTAATTGGCTAAGATATGGTGGAAACATTGCATAACCAGCCTTTTTTAGTTGCGGAAGATCTTTCGGCTATCGGTACGATGTCCTTGGGAGTTGCCGTACCGATTTTAGCGGCGTTTGGTGTACCAGCTGCGATTTTACCGACACAGGTGCTATCTACTCAAACTGAGGGCTTTGGTGTACCAGCCAAACAATTTTCAGCACAGTGGCTTAGCGAGACAATCGACCATTGGCAAAACGAGGGCATTCAGCTCTCTGGTGGTTTGATTGGCTATGTTGGTCAAGTGACATTGCTTAATGAATTAATTCAATTAGTAATGTCCCAGCAACTGCATCCGTTAATTGTTGATCCCGTGATGGGTGATGACGGTAGCCTTTATCCTGGCTTGCCAGCGACTTATGTACCAACAACGCGAGAATTAGTTGCTCATGCAGACGTGATCACACCTAATTGGACTGAAGCACACTTATTAGCTGAGATACCATTGACGTACCGACAACCTAGTGAGGCCGTTATTACTAGTTTATTTGCAAAACTGTCAGCTGTTTGCGGCCCGCAAACACGAATTGTCATTACCGGAATTCCCAGCGATGATGCTGTGCTGACGGCTTATCAAGTCAATCACGAACTGCGAACAGTTTCGACAAAATTGCGGGATGGTCATTTTTACGGAAGCGGTGACGTTTTTTCAGCGCTACTTGGAGCGGCACTTATGCGTGGTGCAGGGTTTGAAACAGCGGTTAAAATCGCGGTGAAAGGTGATGCAATTTGCCTAGATCAGACTTCAGAAGTTGGTTATCAGCGGCGATTTGGCATGCAGACGAGCGGGTTGTTAAAGTGGCTAATGCTGACGGTTATCCCAGGTCTTGATTCATCTCATTAATTGGTTCAAACTGGTCTTAAACCAATACTCATCAGAGAAGGGGAACTGGACATGATTGATACGAACGTAAATCGACGCCAAGGGAATAACGTGAAGTGGTCAGTTACGAAGGATGACGAACAGCTGTTGCCCATGACTGTGGCTGATATGGATATTGCGACACCTCAGTTTATTAGAGAAGCGATGCAACGCGTATTAGACAAGAAAGTACTGGGTTACACGATGCCCAGCACCGGCTTTTATAACGCCATCATTCATTGGCAGAAGATGTACCATAATGTCACTCTCAAGCGAGATCAGTTGATTATTGTTCCCAGCGTGGCCGTTGGCTTATCTTTCGTTATTCGGCATTTAACGCAGGTCAATGACGGTATTATTGTGATGTCACCATACTATCCGCCATACCGACAGCTAGTGGTTGACAATCAGCGCCAATTTATTGAATTCCCATTGGTTCAGCGAGAGGGACAGTACGTCATTGATCTCGAACGCTTGGATCAAGTGATGGCCGAGTCCCAAGCTAAAGCCATTATTGTCTGCAACCCACATAATCCTGGTGGCTGCGTTTGGACGACATCAGAGTTACAGCGGATTCAAGATATTGCTAACGCACACAACGTTTTGGTGTTTGCTGATGAGATTCATGATGACGTTGCCTTTTCTGACAATCTGCCAGTTTCGATGATGTCTGATTTAATGGGTGAGGCGGCCGATAATCAAACGGTTTTGCTGAAGTCAGCAACTAAAGCTTTTAATCTGGCGGGGGTCAAATGTGCCTACTTGGCCGTTAAGAATCCGCAACTACTAGCCGTTTTAAAACAAGCGGCAGCTGCTGAAGCGATTGAAGAAGTGAATACGTTAGGACTGGTCGCCACTCGAACGGCTTATGAACAGGGTGCTGACTGGTTAGCGGAAGTGAACGCTTATTTAGAAGCAAACCGTAACTTGGCGTATGACTATTTGCGTGAAGAAGTGCCGATGATTCGACCAATGTATCCTGAAGGGACTTATCTCATGTGGCTGGATTTCATGGCCTATGGGCTAACGGATGATGAGCTTGATAAGAAGCTGCGCGAACTTGGCCATCTTTGTCTTAATCCGGGAATTGATTATGGTAAGACAGGTAGTGGCTTTATGCGCCTTAACTTTGCAGTGGATCGAGCGGTTTTAAAAGATGCTCTAAAACGGCTGAAAACTTTTGATCAAACTGTAAGGAAAAAATGATTTTTAACATAAACTAAACATAATAATAAAAATGTCTGATTTATTGGTTTTTATAGCCAGAAATCAGGCATTTTTTAATTTTTGTCTTGCTTGTTACTGAATTGTAAAACGATTTCAAGAAATGTTCATCATTTAGTCGTAAGTAGTTCTTATTGATTTGATAATTTATACACATAAGAAAAAAAGGAGGCGGCGTGAATGAGTGAAGCACCCGAAATTGTAGTAGGTCGACTAGTTCGATGTCACCATGCGCAAATGAGTCAACCGTTTATTGCGCGAGTATGTCAGGTATTTGGAAATCGGCTAGTCGTTGAGGTGATGAACTTTCACTTTCATGATCGCCGAGTAGTTGAAGAAAATCAATATAAGCTCGTAGTTGAAGCTAACGATGCTAAGAACATGGTAATTATCCAGTGTCAACGACGGAAAGGATGATCAACATGATTAAAATCAACGATATCGTAACTTGTCAGCCCAACGGTAATCTGACATGTGCATTCGTAGGTAGAGTAGAACACATTTATGAACGAACAGTGATGGTGACTGTGTTGGATCATCAGCCCTGTGATCGGTTTAAGGTAGCTGAACTCATGGGCCGGGTGATCGTTGCTAAAACCAAAGTTAAAACACAGGCAGAAACAGCTCGGCCACGCAAAGTTGCGAAAGTACAATAAAAAAGGATCTGCAAAATCAGTTTGAAAAACTGATCCGCAGATTTTTTTTATTGTACTGTATTTAATTATTCAGCAACAAAGTCGGTTTTGTTAAAGAAATCAACCTTAATGTCATCGTCTGTAATGGTGAGTTTTGAGATGCTACCGTTAATGGTGGGAACACCCACGTCGAGTTCTGGCGCGTAACGGTCAATGATAGAGCGAATCGTCATTCCGTGAGAGACCACTAGAACTTGATCACCATCATTGGTATTATCACGTAATTTGTTGAAACCGCGATCCAGGCGTTCCCAGAACATGTCGTTACTTTCCGCTTCACCATAGAGGTCAGCTTTATGAATCAAATCGCGCGCCTTTTCCAAACCGTATTTTCCCAATACGGCTGATTCGGAGGTTAACTGCACTTGTTCGCCAACGAATTGCCACATCTGATTGGCATCGTTACCTTCGAAATAACCGTGGCACTGTTCGCGAAATTCAGGGTATTGATAACTGATGATATTAATGTTTTCGGGATTAGCTTTCAAGATATAAGAAGCCGTTTCGATTGCGCGACCTGAATCACTGCTGTACGCGGCGTTGAAATTAATGGCCTTCAGCTGTTGACCTGCACGTTTAGCGTCAGCGATTCCCTTGTCAGTTAACGGGGAATCAATCCAGCCCTGAATCTTATTATAATGGTTCAGCATTGTTTGGCCGTGCCGAACGAAGTACGCAGTAAATGTTTTCACAGTAAGCCCTCCTAGGATGAAAAGTGAATTTAATTCACATTCATTATAGCAATTTCCCCAATTAATTTCCAAAGTACAACTGTTTTAGTCACGCTTTTTCTGAGTTGATCTGTAAGTGATCAGTGACCAGATACCCGTTGCGATTGCTAACAGCACGCCGATGACGGATCCCCAGATACCAACGCTGAGACCAGGTGTATGATAAGTCAGCTTAATGTGATGAGTACCACTAGGCAACGTTGCGCCGACAAAACCAGCGTTGACGAGCTGTGTTTTGCGTGGCTGACCATCAATACTTAGCTGCCAACCCTTGCTGTAAGGAATACTGGTGGTTAGGATGCGCTTGTGATTGCCATCTGAAGTCCCTTTGATCTGATTATTGGATACCCGTTGGTGAATCAAACCAGTCTTTTGTAATTGGGTGGTTTGCTGCCGATATTGAGTACCATACGGCACCGCAATCACCTTAACGTGTTTAAAATGAATCTTTTCTGCAGTGGTAAACGATAAGTTAATCGTTTTTCGGCGTTTCGTGGAATAGCCGAGGTTGATCAGCAGGTGGTCCTTAGGCTCATAGTCAGAAAGGTTATTGATGCCAAACTGATTATAGACGGTTTGACCGCGACTGGTTTTGATGTTCATGGTATACGCGTTAAATAGCGGATGATTGATGATGGAACGCCAATTATTTTTTTGCTGGCCCTTTGGTAAGGGTGTGCCTGCAAATTGCGATTGGGTGGCAAAATAATTTAAGCGCTTTGCGGTATCCGGGAAGCTGGTTGAGATGCCAGAGAGATCCAAATAGAGTTCAGTGCCTTGTACCTGCTTAGGATGCTTCAACTTTAGGGCGTAAGTTTGCTGTTGTCCAAGGGCATCACTGGTCATTTCGTGCAGACCGTTTCGATTAGCTTGCGTATTATTATCAATGATCGTTTGATTTTGGATCAACAAGTTGTTGACCTTGGTTGAAGGCTTATCCAAACCGGTGGCTGCGGCGTAATTAGCGGCATCCTTTGGTGATAGTGGCTGCTTACCAATGGCAGCCGACTGGGAATGCTTGGTATTATGCTGCAGGCGATAGTTGATTAAGCCTGGAATGTCTACAATTGGTTCACTGGTTAATTGAACGTTGTAGCCCACGTGTTTAGTGGTGGTTTTAAGTTGGGCTGTGGGTACGCCAGTGACTTTCTTTTTCACACTAACGCCTTCCAATAAAGCTTCTTGACGTTGGAGGGCGGAAAGCTTCTTAAAGGTATTTGAGGTGATTTGGGAATCTTGTGTGTAGATTAGTGGTAATGCATAGCGGTTTTTTAAGACGGTAGTACCCGTACCGTTACCAACTGAGTAAATGGGGTGGTCTTCGAAAATAGCCGGTTTTCCACCCTTAGTTTTTAATGGTTTAAAGCCGTAAGGAATGGCTTGTTGATTTAGCATGTCGTCTTCACGCGCAAATAAGTATTTAACGTTGAGTAACGACAGCATTGAACCGCGTGTATCAGCCCCACTAGTCGGATTATTCATACTGTTTTGGAAGTTCGCCAGTTGCTGATTAAACTGGTTGACGTCCCCGTTCTGTACTGAATAGTACGAACTGATGGTGTGCGTATTTAACAACATGGGAATGTTATTGCCTACGGTTGTCATCGTGTAGTAGTTATTAGTGGTTGATGTGCGATAGAAACTTTTATCGTGTTTGTTCAGGTACTGGTCAGCACCGTCAAAGTACCACTTAGACCACTGACTAGCAGTATTGGTGGGAAGTTCATTTTCAGTAGAACCGCTGTAATTATCGTCGTAAAAGCTCAGACCAGTGGTAATGGCGTTGAGCATAACTAGACCTAATAAGCCAACTTTTAATGGCTGGTAAAACTGGGGTCGTAGTAGGAGTAAGCTAAAGGCCCAGACGAACAGCATAAAAATCAAGTAAGTCAGTAGCTGAATCTGACGGAACTTGAATAGGTAGCCGTTAGCAATCCAAATAATGATGATTAAACCGGCAACGACACCCGTCAGCCAGATGAAGTCTCGGGTCGTATAGCGATTTAAATGATCCATCAACGTGGCGGCGGTTAAGGCAAAGACCAGTTGCGCCATCATCAGCCAACGGTTAGAAGGCGTACTCATGACGTTCAACGTGGCGGCTACGGCTGGAAACAGCAGTCCAATAGCAATTAAGATCAGGGTGATATTGAGTGCCAGATAGCGTTTGAAGCGGCGTAATGTCCAGACCATGGCAATCAGTGATAGACCACTAGTGGCAATCAACGCCCAGTAATAGATGTTGCCGTTTGAAGTCAGCAGATTATCGGGGAGTGTTCGGTAATAAACTTCTGGATACCAGCGCAGATTGTTCGCAAAAATCGATCCGCCCATCCGTGAGCTATTCATCATGGAGATGATGTTTGGTAACAAAATAACCGCTGATATTAGCAATGCGATAATCATTGCTATCATCAAGCGTAGCAGCAGCTGCCATAGTTTTGGTAATGACACTTTTTTGTGTTTCAGATCAAGGTATCTTATTGCCAAGAAGATTAGTGCACCGAATGCCATTAGATAAGCAAAATAAACGTTGCAGATTAAAATCGCGGCGGTAACAATACTCAGCCACCACCAGGATTTACCCTGTAATACCCGGTCGATGCACAGGCAGAGCAGGGGGAAGAAAATCATTGGCAGCAAAAAGAACGGGTGGTGGTAACTAACGTAAAAGGCAAAACCGTTAAAGGTGTAAATGAGGGCACCAAAAACTTGACCCGCAGGTTTGAAGTGAAAATGTTTCGCCAGTGCGATGAACGATAGGCCCACAACGTATAGCCGCAGGATTGTCAGCAACGTATAGCCGAGTTCGATTTGATGTGCCGGAAATAGTGCGATTAAGTAGCTAAAGGGATCACCAACTAGATAGTAGGCAAAAGTGGTCATCTGATCCGCACCAAGGCCCAGATTCCAAGACCAGCTAAAGAGTGACTGGTGGGCAGTGCCATGGAGGATGCGGTAGAACTCTTTTAAAATGGGGTAGTGCTGGGCAATGCCGTCTAAGTTCCAGATTGTCGAGTGGCCAGTAGCACGCAGGGTGCCAAAAGTAACGGCTGTAATCATTATAAATGCCAGCGAGTAGGCCAACCACACGTGCATTTGATAGGTTTTACGTTTCAAGATGAATTCTCCCTGTTTTTCGTGATAATTCATTATCGCATATGTTGTGGAAAATAAAAAAGGCCACGCGGATGCGCAGCCTTTCTAGTTAGTGACTTAAAATTAGTTTTTGTCCATTGCGTGGCCACCGAATTCGTTACGGAGGGCAGCAACGACTTTACCGTTAAAGGTATCGTCTTGTAATGAACGGAAACGCGTCATAACAGCATCGGCGATAACGGGAGTTGGTACACCATGAGCCATGGCGTCTTCAACAGTCCATTGACCTTCACCGTTAGAGTGCATACGACCCTTAATGGCATCAAGCTTAGGATCTTTGCTGAAGGCGTCTTGGATCAATTCCATGAGCCAGCTACGGATAACTGAACCGTGGTTCCAAACCTTAGCAACGGCTTCGTAGTCGTAGTCAAAGTCAGAAGCATCAAGAACTTCAAAACCTTCACCCATAGCGGCCATCATACCGTATTCGATACCATTGTGGACCATCTTCAAGTAGTGACCTGAACCGGCCTTACCAGTGTAAAGGTAACCGTCTGGTAATGAAATGTCGTCAAATAGTGGACGAATAACTTCGAAAGTAGCGGCATCGTCGCCACCAATCATGAAGTTACCACCATTGAGGGCACCACGCCAGCCGCCTGAAGAACCGCAGTCAAAGTAGTGAATCCCTTTTTCGCCAAGAAGACGGTTGTGACGGAGTGAGTCTTTCCAGAAAGTGTTACCACCATCGATTAAGATGTCGCCTTCGTTTAAGGCTTCAGCTAAAGAATCGATTGTAGCATCAGTTGGCTTGCCAGCAGGAACCATTACCCAAACAATCTTTGGTGATGGTAATTGGCTGACCATGTCTTCCAAACTCGTTGCTTTGGCAGCGCCATAAGTAGCTGCTTCGTCAACTAAGTCAGAGTTTAAGTCGAAACCGACCACTTCGTTGTTATTACGAATCATGTTTTGGGCTAAGTTAATACCCATCTTACCTAATCCAATTAAACCTAATTTCATTAGAAAAACTCCTCATTTCTTTTTTCAAGGGAATTTACAACAGAATCAGTATATAAGATTATCTCAGCTTTCGCAAGGGAAAATGTAAAAAAATTACAGTTTTATTTTCAGAAATGAAAATACTGTAAACGTTCTAATGGTTAAGAAATTGGGCTAGCAGGGTCAATCCAAGCCAAATAATAACTAGAGGCCATTTTAATTGTAGCAATAATGCAGCGACTTCTCGTAACATAGCAGGAAATAATGCTTCAGTGGTGGTCCAAGCACCAGCAAGTCTGACTGGTAAGCCTTGCTGCCAAGCCAGTAATTTGCTACGTACCAGGTGATAGTCGCTGGTCACGATTAAAATGGTCGGCTGGTGTGAGCAGTGCCAGTCGTCTTCAATGATCTGTTTCGAAAATGTAAGGTTCGTTGCAGTTGAAGTAGCAGCCTGTTCGAGGAGTAATTGCCGTGGCAGAATTTGATGTCGAGTTAAGTAGGCAGCCATCACGGCAGCTTCACTCTGCGGTTCATCACTGCCTTGACCACCAGTTAATACGAGTTTTGGTGGAATGGATTGGTCGTTGTAAATTGCAATTGCAGTTTGCAGTCGTCTAGTTAAGGTGTTAGAGGGGCCACTAGCGGATACTCTGGCACCCAACACGATTAAATAATCCACCTCCATTGGTTGGTGAGGTTGCTTCTGATACCAGTAAGTCAGCCACAGGTAGAGGGTTGCAACTATATACCAAGTGGTGAAGCCCATGCTAACAGCTGTGGAGACTAAGCGTGTGGGCCAGATAATGATGGGGAGAATGATCAGCAGGTCGATGATGATCAGCCAAGTGAGTAATGGTATTAAGACAAGCCAGCGTTTAGCTTGCCTTTTGATTAGTGGCGTTACAGCCACCAGATTCAGCAGTGTTACAGCGATCAGGATAATGAACAGATTAACCACCTCCTACTTTTCTTCTATTATAGTATATAAAGTTCATTCGAACCGCGGCTTGACTTTTACTGACAGGATTTGTACTATTAATGACAGCTAAGAAACACCGAAGTAGGTGATGGGCAACGATATAGAAACTTGACGGCTGCTGTGAGTCAAGCGTCCCGGATGACCGAATTACAGTGTGGAGCGATCTAGTGAGTAACTGGCGGGTCATTCCGATATTGATGTCGAGCGACGTTGTCATAATATAACGTAACTTGGGTGGTAACGCGGAATTAATTTTCGTCCCTATTAGTCATTGACTAGTGGGGACTTTTTTATACTTTAAGGAGGTTTCTTTGTGACAATTTTAGATGAGCTTAAATGGCGTGGTGCCATTAACCAGCAAACTGATGAAGAAGGATTGACTGATCTTGTTAAAAACAAGTCGGTTGGACTGTACGTGGGGATCGATCCTACGGGTGACTCAATGCATGTTGGGCACTTGATCCCCTTTATGATCTTGAAACGGTTTCAACTAGCTGGCCACCGGCCTTACATTGTGATTGGTGGCGGTACAGGTTCCATTGGTGATCCTAGTGGAAAAAAATCTGAACGAGTTTTGCAGTCAATGGAACAAGTTCACCATAATGAAGCGGCAATTACGGCACAAATGGAACACTTATTTGGGCAGGATGGCAGCTTCAATATCGTAAATAATTACGACTGGTTATCAAAGGTGTCGTTACTCGATTTTCTACGAGATTACGGTAAGCTGTTTAACGTGAATAACATGCTGGCTAAGGAAGTCGTTGCGTCCAGATTGGAAGTCGGGATTTCGTTTACCGAGTTTACTTACCAAATTCTTCAATCAGTCGATTTCCTTCATCTATATCAGGCTGAAGATGTACAACTTCAAGTTGGTGGTGCTGATCAGTGGGGCAATATCACAGCTGGGATTGATCTGATTCACAAAATTGAAGGTGCGGATGCGAAGGCATATGGGTTAACTATTCCGTTAATGCTGAAAGCAGATGGCACTAAGTTTGGTAAGACAGCTGGTGGTGCGGTTTGGCTTGACCCAGAAAAGACGAGTCCTTACGAGTTCTATCAATTCTGGTTAAATCAAGATGATCGTGACGTTGTTAAATATTTGAAATACTTTACCTTCCTTAGTGAAGATGAAATTGCTGATTTAGCTAACAAGGTGGAAACTCAACCAGAGAAGCGTGAAGCTCAACGTCGTCTAGCCGAAGAAGTGACCGCTTTTGTTCATGGTAAGGCAGCAGTGACTGAGGCAGAAAACATTTCTAAGGCGCTTTTCTCAGGAGATGTTGCTGATTTATCTGCAAATGAAATTGAACAGGGCTTTAAGAACATGCCCTCTGTTGAAGTTTCTAACGAGAAACGGAACATTGTGGAATGGTTGGTAGATGTCACAGCTATTGAACCATCTCGACGTCAGGCACGTGAAGACGTTAATAACGGTGCCATTCGCATTAATGGTGAGAAGGTAACGGATGTGAACACTGAAATCGACCCAAGCACTCACTTCGAAGGTAAGTTTGTGATTGTTCGTCGCGGTAAGAAGCGTTACTTCTTAGCAAGAGTTAAATAGGTAACGTCGTATCAAAGGCCGGTCCATTTAAAAATGGATCGGCCTTTTGCGTTAATGTATGTCATATTTAATACCGCTTTGGTTAATGAATAACGGTTTGAAAGTGTCGGGAAAGTTTTTCTGATTTTATTGTAAAAAGTTATTGACCAAGTCGACAATACTTGGTATGATGTTATCTGTTGTCGCGAGAGACATGACACATATACCGATTGAATATTTCAAAAGTTATGTGTTGACATTTCAAAACGATGATGGTATTCTTAATAAGTTGCCTCAGCGAAAGGCATTTCCATTAGGAATGTTGATACAGAAAGTTTTTATTGACTTTCTTAAATCGATGAGATACAATATAAGAGCTGATTCATAAAAGAATTTGCTT
>NZ_BAAKGN010000006.1:0-817 GCF_059704265.1 Secundilactobacillus sp. MJ173 | reverse complement strand
GGTGAATAACCAATACCAGTTTTTTGATTGGTTTTAGGAAATTATAAAAGGACACGAAGCCCTCACATGTTACGATTAAATCGCCAAACATAACCGAAAGTGAGGAAACTATCGTGTCCCTAAGTAATGATTCTATCTTAAAGCTCTTCAAAATAACAGACCCTAATATCCAGATTACACAGGTTTATGAAGAAAGGTCAGTGATTAAACAACAGATACGCATTACAGAAGTTATTGAAGCGCAATTAACTTATCCCTTGGATCATTGCCCTAATTGCGGATATCCAACTTTAATTAAGAATGGTACCCATCAGGTTAATGCCCGATTGGCACCTGTTAACGGCGGTAAATACGTATTGAAGCTTCATAAACAGCGTTATCTGTGTAAAACCTGTGGCACCACTTGTGGCGCTAAATCATCCAATCTATTCTTTAATCACACCTTAACTCCGGCAATTCACCAAGCAGTGATGGAACTGGCGAAAGACTCATTAACGGCAACTGAGATAGCTAAGCTGCTAGGCATCTCTGATGCCAGTGTAATCCGAATCATTAATGAACACACCCAACGACCTTATCGACTTAAGGAGTTACCAACTCAACTCTGTTTTGACGAATTTCGTTCAGCTAATCATCACATGTCGTTTATCTGTTGCGCCGCACTGGCTCACCACCTGGTGACGACGTTACCAGGTAGATTAACGAATCAAATCATGAATTACTTCATCAACCGATATTCCTTAACTGAGCGCCAACGAGTTCAAAGCGTAGTCGTTGATCTGAACGCTCAATACTGTCATTTTATTAAGCGAATCTT
>NZ_BAAKGN010000005.1:0-413 GCF_059704265.1 Secundilactobacillus sp. MJ173 | reverse complement strand
CCATTACCAGCTAATGCGGTGCTGTAAGCACCACCGGTATAAGCGGACCCCTGATCACTATGCATCATTTCCGGCTTAACGCCGTTAAGCTGGAGTAGGGCTAAATCAAGGGTATTCGTTACCAGTTCAGCCGTCTCGGTATCTGCTACTTGCCAAGCAATCACACTGTGATCGTATAGATCTTTAATCACACTCAAACGCAACTTATATTGCGAATGTGAACCATACCGAAGTTCACTACAATCCGTTACCCAAACAGCGTTAGTGTGTTTGGGATGAAAGTCATGTCCAGTTTGGGAATCATAAAGTAGGTTCGCTGAAATCTGCTCTTTGTGCTCTTGATGACGATTATGCTGTTTAACCCTAATGGCAGCTTCAATATTATTTTGGTGCATTAAACGCCGTACACGGTT
>NZ_BAAKGN010000004.1:0-413 GCF_059704265.1 Secundilactobacillus sp. MJ173 | reverse complement strand
CCATTACCAGCTAATGCGGTGTTGTAAGCACCGCCGGTATAAGCGGAGCCCTGATCACTATGCATCATTTCCGGCTTAACGCCGTTAAGCTGGACTAGGGCTAAATCAAGGGTGTTCGTTACCAGTTCAGCCGTCTCGGTATCTGCTACTTGCCAAGCAATCACACTGTGATCGTATAGATCTTTAATCACACTCAAACGCAACTTATATTGCGAATGTGAACCATACCGAAGCTCACTACAATCCGTTACCCAAACGGTGTTAGTGTGTTTTGGATGGAAGTCATGTCCAGTTTGGGAATCATAAAGTAGGTTCGCTGAAATCTGCTCTTTGTGCTCTTGATGACGATTATGCTGTTTAATCCTAATGGCAGCTTCAATATTATTTTGGTGCATTAAACGCCGTACACGGTT
>NZ_BAAKGN010000003.1:0-57336 GCF_059704265.1 Secundilactobacillus sp. MJ173 | reverse complement strand
CTATTCCGAACTTTTCGGAATAGGCTTTATTTGTACATGGCCGAAATCTGAGTTTTGAAGCGCAATTAGGCTATATTGACGTATTGAATCAAAGTATTATTCTGACTAATCGTAACTAAAAAATGGCTTGAAATACTGATCAATATAGACCTGGTGGCGCAACCCCGCTTGTTTTGTGTAGAGGGAACGTCATATCTAATTTAGTGTCAAAATTAAATGGTAGGATCAATCCAAAATGGGTACTGCTTGGTTTCAAAGTAGGTATCCCAGTAGCGGCCGCCCATTTCTTCACCATCGATTTGACCGTACTCAATGGAAGGTACGATTAAATGAATTCTGTTTTCATGATAGTGATGAACTGATTTTAATTTTAAATGTTTTCCCATTGATATCATTAATAGTATAAAAAGAAGTTTAAAAATATTCGCTTTTTCAATAACCACTAAATCAAGATTAGGGTCACTAGCAGAAGCGGGTGGTGCAATCTTTACACCACCACCAAAATAAGGGTGATTGGTGACGGTCACTAAGTAGGCGCGTGAATAAATATCTCTGCGTTGGCCAACATGAACAGTCAGGGGAAAGGCCTCTTGGTTATAAAACACACCAATAATGGCGGCGAGATAACTTAGTCCTCCCAGATGTAAGCGATTAAGGATACTTTTTGACGGTGCACCATTAGCGGAAGTGACCACAGCAGCGTCAAAACCAATGCCAACGTTATTAGTAAATACGCCATGGGTCTGCTTATTGGTATCGAAGTAAGCGCCTAATGTGAGCCAATTTTCAGCGGTACAGTTTAAGATTTGGTTGAGCGCCTTATGCCAGTTGGTGGCCATTTTGATGCCCCTCGCAAAGTCATTGCCAGAACCGACTGGTAAGTAAGCCACCGGAATAGGGCGTTCTAGGTGAGCTTCAGCTAACCCAGAGATGGCTTGATGAAGAGTGCCATCACCACCAATCGCCAAAACAACGTAGCGCGGCTGTGGCGTAGGTTTATCATCAGCGTGAGCTTTAGCAAATTGATTGGCTAAAAGCTGAGCATGCCCAGAGTAAGTGGAACGGCCGACTTTATAGTCCACCTGCCGTTCATCTAACGCGGCTTTGATTTCTGGCCACAGATTTTTGACGCTGCCACCACCGGCAAACTCATTTAAAATGATGTAGTAACTGATTGACACCTAACTCATCCTCCAATAGCATTCGAAAATCATACTTTCTTATTATAGCCGACTTTGTTAGTCAGAGCTAGAATGAAGTATTCAGAAAGTGTTGAGTTTTAGTTAGAATGTGATGAGAAAAATTATGGGCTGTTAGGGTGTTTGAAGACCATGAACCACAAAAAAACCATTTGCAAACGCAAATGGTTTTTCTATTCGTTTAATCCATGATTAACATTGGTAAAATCATCGGATGACGTTCAGTTTTTTCATAAAGGAAATTCTGTAGATCATCAATGATAGCGTTTCGGATTGAAGCTTCATTAGCCTTCTTTGAACGCATTGCTCGTCGAATAGTGGAAAAGACTAGCCGACGACCTTCATTTAATAATTCACCTGACTCGCGCATATAAACGAAACCACGAGAGAGAAGATCTGGACCGGCTTGAATGATCTTGTCATTTAAGTTAATCGTTGCAACAACAACGACCAAGCCTTCTTCAGAAAGCAACTGACGATCACGCAACACAACGTTGCCAATATCACCAATACCACTGCCATCGATGTAAACATCACCAGCAGTGAAGTGACCGGCAATTCGTGCTGAATCCTTGGTGAGTGCAAGCACATCACCGTTTTCCATAATAAAGCTATGGTCTAACGGCACGCCGCATTGCTCAGCTAACTCGGTATGAATCTTAAGCATTCTGTATTCACCGTGAATCGGCATGAAATACTTAGGCTTCATTAAGCGAAGCATGAGCTTCTGTTCTTCTTGGCCACCATGACCAGATGTATGAATGTTATTGACCTTACCATGAATAACATTCGCACCAGCTTCTTCAAGTTCGTTAATAACGTGGTTAACACTAACCGTGTTGCCAGGAATTGGGTTACTTGAGAAGACCACGGTGTCCCCAGGTTGAATGGAAATCTGACGGTGGGTCCCGTTAGCAATTCTTGACAGAGCTGCCATTGGTTCACCTTGAGAACCAGTACATAAAATCATGACTTTGTTAGCTGGAGTCGAACGTAATTCGCTGGCATCGATCAGGGCTTCATCTGGAATATTCAGATATCCCAATTCACGACCGTTGACGATGGCTGCTTCCATGCTTCGGCCAAAGACCGCAATCTTACGACCATGGGCAAGTGCTGTTTCGCAGGCGGTTTCCATTCGAGAAATGTTTGAGGCGAAGGTTGCAAAAATAATCCGACCATCCACTTCATCAAAGATCCGGCGAATTGATTTGCCGACCCATTTTTCAGACTTTGTCCAAATTGGTCGTTCAGCGTTGGTAGAATCTGACATCAGGCAAAGAACACCTTCTGCACCAAGACGCGCCATCTTTTGTAAATCAGGCGGCTGGTTGGTAACGGGAGTCAGATCGAACTTATAGTCCCCAGTCTGGACAATAACGCCAGAAGGGGTGTGCACTGCAACACCTAACGTGTCCGGAATAGAGTGGGTCGTTCGGAAAAATTCCACACTTGTTTTTCGGAACTTCAGTACAGTGTCTTCATTGATTTCATGAAGTTCAGCTGAACGGAGCAAACCGTGTTCATCTAACTTATTTTTGATTAACGCAAGCGCAAGTGGTCCAGCGTAGACTGGCACGTTTAAATCCTTTAAAAGATAGGGAACACCACCAATATGATCTTCATGACCATGGGTGATGACCAGTGCTTTGATCTTTTGCTGGTTAGCGATGAGATAATGATAGTCTGGAATCACATAATCAATTCCAAGCAATTCATCCTCTGGGAACTTAATTCCGGCATCAATTAAAATAATTTCATCCTGGAATTGAATACCATATGTATTCTTCCCAATTTCGCCCAAACCACCAACGCCAAAAATAGCTGTTTCATTGTTTTTGACGTTTAATTTTTTCATTTATTAAACTCCGTCAACTTGTAGTCCGGGTTTTCTTGCTCGTATTCAAGGAACTTACCCTCAAGTGGTTCGATGAATTCGATGTTGTGCTTGGTGTTTTCAGCAACTAAAGCACGTGCTTCAACTTCCGTGGCAGCATCGATATAAAGTGATTTCGTATCCTCACGTTTAGGGTTACGAATCTGGTCTTCTTGATAGTAAACTTTAAAAATCATAGTAAAATTGTCTACTTCCTTTCTATAGTTACAGTGAATTACTGTATTGATCGCTAACCGATCTTTTATTTGTACCGAACGTCTCGTTGTTAATGAACAACAGTTGCTAATATATTATCATATATGAATAAAATTGTATAGTTTTCCAATCGGGCAGAGGATGGCAGTACAGCGTGCTTTCACTCTGGTTTCCGCAGAATGCTAAAGCTGAAATACAAATTGTGTTAGTATAAATTTAAAAGGAGTGTGGTCGTCATGGATCGAACAGTTACGATTTTAATTGCTGTGGTCATTGCAATTGGTTTATATCTGCTTATTCATCGCATGATTGTAAGCCGCAACACTAAAAAAGCGCAAAGTGCAGCACTTGGACAGACTAACGTAGCGGTTAAGGCGGCACTTCAGCGTTTGGCGGATGAACATTTTATTTCAAGCCCCGCAACTGTTTTGGACGCTAGTATTATTCCTGACGGTTGGGGTCGGGGGGTAATGGCGTTTGAGTACTTGCTTTTGATCGACCAGGTTACCGATGATCAACTGCCGATTCTCAGGCAAAGACTGAACCATATCCTAGCTGAATTTTGTCAGGATCATCAAATTGCTTCGGTGGTTGAGCCAGGCGAGTCGGCGTTTTTGGTAACGGATGTCTGGCGACATACTCAACGTATCCATCTTGGAGTTGCCTACCTCGTCAATGAAGCTACTATTGAGTATATCCAAGATTTACACCGGTTGGATCCTAAGACGAAACCCAGTGCAACAAACCAACATCATTAAAACTAGCAAAAAACAGCTTACTGAAACGTGCCAAATGGCTAATCAGTAAGCTGTTTTTAGTTTAACTTAATGTGAAACGTCCGAACGATGTCACCGTTTATTCGAACATGATGGTATCATCGCTAACTTCGTAAGGATGATCCTTATTGATATGATCATAAAACAAAATGCCGTGTAGATGATCGATTTCATGCTGACAAACAATCGCTGGATAGTTCTTAAGACGAACCTTGTGTGTTTCGCCTGTGGTGTCCTGATAGCGCAAGGTGATCCGGTCATGACGTGGCACGAAACCAGGCACTTCTTCGTCTACTGACAAACAGCCTTCACCCTCGGTTAGCGCACCGTCTTGAACGGAATGGCTAATAATGACCGGGTTAATAATGACGTCGGTAAATGGTGATTTGGCGCCTTCTTCGGCTGGGACAAGAACTGCGGCCATCATTTTTGAAACACCAACTTGCGGGGCAGCTAAGCCAACGCCGGCACGCAAACCATATTTTTTACATAACTCTGGATCCTGGCTGACTTTTAAATATTCCATCATATCATCAGCCAACTTTTGATCCTCCTCTGATAGAGGGAAACTAACTTTAGCAGCCTCTTGTCTGAGGACAGGATCGCCGTCTCTGGTGATGTCTTTCATTAAAATCACGAAAATTACCTCCGAAATTGAAAAAACAAGTGCTCTAATAATTAATTCTAGCATAATAGGATGCAAAAATGAAATTAAAAAAATGTGAAAGAAAACACAAGCATTTTTTCAGAAAAAGGGATTCCAATGCTCATGGGCAACTTGGCAATTTTTGCGTTTTAAAAGTAATGAAAGGGCTTGCATGAATTGTGAAAGCGTGGTAATTTAAGAGTGTAGTTGAGAAAAGCAAACGGTTTCAAAACTATGAAAGTGGTTTTGAAACTGGTTGCATACAAACGGAAAGGAAAGTGTTAGTTATGGCGAAGAAAACTGGGCAAGTAATTGATTTCGCATCAATTAAAGCCACGATGAGCGATCCGTATAAGAAAACGTTCCAAATTGTGGACAAAGACGCGAAGATCGTGAATCAAGAACTTTTCGATACTTTTTCAGATGATCAGTTAGTTGATTTTATGAAAAAGATGGTTTGGGAGCGTACATTGCATGAACAAACAATGAACTTCTCTCGTCAAGGTCGTTTAGGCTTCTATGCCCCGACTTATGGTGAGGAAGCAAGTGAAATGGGGTCAATCGCAGCATTTAAAGACCAAGATTTCCTGTTCCCTGCCTACCGTGACTTGCCACAATTAATTCAACATGGCGCTTCAGTAGCCCAAGGCTTCTTATGGTCAAAGGGTAACGCAGTTGGTGATGATTATGGTGAACAACGTAACTGGTTCCCACAAATTATCATCGGTGCGCAATACGTTGAAGCTGCCGGCGCCGCATTAGGTATTAAGAAGAACGGTGAAAAAGATGCCGTATCATTCGTATATACCGGTGATGGTGGTACTTCGCAAGGTGACTTCTACGAAGGTGTTAACTTTGCATCTTCATTCCAGGCTCCTGCTGTATTCATGGTTCAAAATAATGGCTGGGCAATTTCAGTTCCACGTTACAAGCAAACTGCTGCTGAAACCTTAGCTCAAAAGGCCGTTGCATCTGGTGTTCCATCTATTCAAGTTGATGGGATGGATGTTTTGGCAACTTACATCGCTACTAAAGAAGCACGTGACTTTGCTGCTGCTGGTAACGGTCCAGTCTTGGTTGAAACCTTAACTTATCGTTATGGTGCTCACTCAAGTGCTGGTGATGATCCTAGTCGTTACCGGACTAAGGATGAAGAAAAACCTTGGTTCGACGCTGATCCTTTGATCCGTATGCGTAAGATTTTGAGTGACAAGGGATTATGGTCACAAGACCAAGAAGACAAACTTGTTGAGGAATACAAAGACAGCTTCAAAGCATCAATGAAGGAAGCTGAAAATACACCTACACAATCAGTTGTTGATATGTTGAAGACGACGTTCGAAGAACCAACTCCACAAATCAAAGCTGATATTGCAAGATTCGAAGCAAAGGAGTCGAAGTAACCATGGCTAAATTAACTTATATCAAAGCGATTACAGATGGTTTAGACGTTGTTTTAGGCGAAGATCCCAAAACGTTGATCTTCGGTGAAGACGTTGGTAAAAATGGTGGTGTGTTCCGTACTACCCAAGGTCTGCAAGACAAGTATGGTGAAGACCGGGTCTTCGATACACCATTAGCTGAATCAGGGATTTTAGGATTATCAATTGGGTTAGCTGCAACTGGCTGGCGTCCAATTCCAGAAATTCAATTTATGGGCTTTACTTTTGAAGCCGTTGATTCAATCGGTGGTCAAATGTCACGTAACCGCTTCCGCTTTAGTGGCAAACGTGCAATGCCAATCACCATCCGGACACCATTTGGTGGTGGGACTCATACCGCTGAAATGCATGCCGACAACCTTGAAAACTACTATGTTGGTACCCCAGGTCTGCGGGTTGTAACACCTGCTAACCCTTACGATGCCAAAGGTATGATTATTTCAGCTGTTGAAAACAACGACCCAGTTCTTTTCATGGAAAACCTGAAGTTATATCGTTCAATGAAGGATGAAATTCCAGAAGGCAAGTACACAGTTCCTCTAGATACTGCAAAAGTAGTTCGTGAAGGTACTGATATTACTATCGTTGCTTACAGTGCTGAAGTTAACGAGTCATTAAAAGTTGCTGACAAGTTGGCCAAGGAAAACATTTCTGCTGAAGTGATCGACCTTCGTTCATTGTCACCAATTGATACTGACACAATCTTCAAGTCAGTTGAAAAGACTCACAAGGTAGTTGTTGTGCAAGAAGCTCAAAAGATGGCTGGTGTTGGCGCTCAGGTTACTGCTGAGATCGCTGAACATGCTATTATGAACTTGGATGCACCAATTGGCCGTGTTGCTGCTCCTGATAGCGTTTACCCTTGGGCTCAAGTTGAAAACGACTGGATTCCAAATGCTGACGATATCGAAGAAAAAGCACGCGAAATTTTGAACTACTAAAAATAACTACTTTGTAATAGAAAGGAAGTTTTTCCATGGCTTATGCATTCAAACTCCCAGAGCTTGGTGAAGGTATGGCCGAAGGTGAAGTTGCAACATGGGATGTTAAAGAAGGAGACACCGTTAAAGAAGACGACGTTTTAGTCGAAATTCAAAACGATAAATCCGTTTCCGAGTTGCCATCACCTGTGGCTGGTACCATTAAACAAATTGTTAAGCAGGAGGGTGAAACTGCTGAAATCGGTGACACTTTGGTTGTTATCGACGATGGTTCACCTGATACTCCTGACGATGACTCATCTGATGCTTCATCAGACGAAGCACCTAAAGAAGAAGCTGCTCCAGAACCAGCTCCAGCAGCTGCACCAGCTGCCGCTGCTCCTGCAGCACCAACCGGTGTTCCTGCACAATCTGATCCAAACAAGTTAGTATTAGCAATGCCTTCAGTACGTCAATATGCACGTGATAAGGGTGTTGATATTACTGCCGTTACCCCAACTGGTAACCACGGACAGATTTTGAAGGCTGATATTGACAACTTCAATGGCGCTGCTGCACCAGCTACTGCTGCTGCCGCCGCACCAGCTGCACCAATCAAGCCTTACAAGGAAGCACAACCTGATCTTGAAACCCGTGAACCAATGTCAATGACTCGTAAAGTTATTGCTAATGCAATGCGGACTTCAAAGGATATTTCACCTCATGTTACTTCGTTCCAAGACGTTGAAGTTTCAGCTTTGATGGCTAACCGGAAGAAGTACAAGGCATTGGCTGCTGATCAAGACATTCATTTGACCTTCTTACCATACATGGTTAAGGCTTTAGTTGCTGTTTTGAAGAAGTTCCCAGAATTTGATGCTTCAATCGACAGCTCTACAAATGAAATTGTTTACAAGCACTATTACAACATTGGAATTGCAACTGATACTGATCATGGTCTGTACGTTCCAAACATTAAGAACGCGGATTCTAAAGGTATGTTTGAAATTGCCAAGGAAATTGCTGATAACACTCAAGCTGCTAAGGATAACAAGTTGAGTGCTGCTCAGATGTCTGGTGGTTCAATTACCATTAGTAACGTTGGTTCAATCGGCGGTGGTTTCTTTACCCCTGTTATCAATCAACCAGAAGTTGCAATCTTGGGTGTTGGTAAGATTGCTAAAGAACCATATGTCAACGATGATGGAGAAATCGCAGTTGGCAACATGTTGAAGTTATCATTGAGTTATGATCACCGTCTGATCGATGGCGCCTTAGCTCAACGTGCCTTGAACATGATGAACGATTTGCTTCATGAACCAGAATTGTTATTAATGGAAGGATGATCCTTATATGTCAGATGCTGAAAAACGTGACACTGTCATCATTGGTGGGGGTCCTGGCGGCTACGTTGCTGCCATTCGGGCTGCTGAACTCGGCCAAAGTGTGACGGTTATTGAAAAGAACAAACTCGGTGGTGTATGTTTAAACGTTGGTTGTGTGCCTTCAAAGGCCTTGATTAACGCTGGTCACCGCTTTCAGGATGCTTCGGATGCTTCAACCTTTGGGATTACCACTCAGGCGCCTTCAATTGACTTTAGCAAGACGCAAGAATGGAAACAAAAGAAGGTTGTTGATCGGATGACCGGTGGTGTTTCTATGTTGCTTAAAAAGCACAAAGTTGACGTCATCGAAGGTGAAGCCGTACTTGATTCAAATACCAAGTTACGGGTCGTATCAACCGGTCCAAAGCAGTTCATGAGTGCCGATGATGGGTTGACCATCGAATTCAAGAACTTAATCATCGCTACTGGTAGCCGTCCAGTTGAAATTCCTGGATTCAAGTTTGAAGGTCGGGTCGTTGACTCTACTGGTGGCTTGAACTTACCAGAAATTCCTAAAGAATTCGTTGTCATTGGTGGTGGTTACGTCGGAACTGAATTAGCTGGTGCTTATGCTAACTTGGGTTCACACGTTACTATCATCGAAGGTACTGATTCGATTCTGCCTAACTTCGACAAGGACATGGTTAAAGTTGTCCTTAAGCAAATGAAAAAGAAGGGTATCGACGTCATTACCGGTGCCATGGCAAAGAAAGCAGAACAAGATGACAAAGGTGTTACTGTGACCTATGCCGTAGATGGCAAGGAATCAACTGTTAAAGCTGATTACTGCATGGTTACTGTAGGTCGTAAGGCTAATACTGATGATATCGGTCTGGAAATGACTGATGTTAAGGTTGGTGACCATGGTTTGGTTGAAGTTGATCAACAAGGTCGTACTTCAGTACCAAACATCTACGCTATCGGTGATATTGTTCCAGGTCCAGCATTGGCTCACAAAGCCTTCTTTGAAGCTAAAACTGCTGCCGGAGCTATCTCTGGTAAGAACACTGCTAATGACTGGGTTGGCGTTCCGGCTGTTTGCTTTGCAGACCCTGAACTTGCCACTGTCGGTTTGACGGAGAGTGAAGCCAAGGATAAGGGTATCGAAGTCAGCACGGCTAAGTTCCCATTTGCTGGTAATGCTCGTGCCGTTTCACTTGACCAACCAGATGGCTTTGTCCGTTTGGTAACTACTAAGGATGACAACCATAATCTTCTTGGTGCCCAAGTCGTTGGACCAGGTGCCTCAGATTTGATTGCTGAATTGAGTTTGGCAGTTAACAGCGGTATGAACGCTGAAGACATTGCTTTAACCATTCACCCACACCCAACGTTGAGTGAACCAATTCAAGAAGCTGCCGATGTTGCGATTGGCTTCCCAACCCACATCTAAACTAACTTGATATAGAAATAAACAGAAAAGGACTGGATGATGTATCCGGTCCTTTTTTGCTGTATAATGAGCTGGAAGAATTCACAATAATAAATAGATGGGGTGCCATTTTGAAGAACTTTAGTTATCCCTTGGCGTCAGATTGGACCACTGACGAAATTATTACAGTCGCCGCTTTTTATCGGCAGGTGGAAGATGCTTACGAAATTTCGCAGGGTGTTTTAGTAGATAAGTTATTAGACGCTTATTCTGCCTTTAAGACGGTCGTAACTTCCAAATCACAGGAAAAACAGCTTGGTAGGCAATTTGAACAGTTAACCGGGTATAGTTGGTATCGTACGTTGAAAGCAGCCCGTGAGGCCACCAAAAAGTCGGTTAAAATGACGATAGGGGGTTAAGTTGATGAACGCAACGGAACTTCACCGGGTTGATCGTACAGTGAAACAATGGCTGAGAACTTCGCGGGAATTTATTTTGAGCAAGATGCAGCAAAGTTTGAGTGTTTCGGAAAAGTCTAGTCGTAAAGATTTAGTGACCAATGTTGATAAGGAAAACGAAAAATTACTTATTAATAAGATTCGGACATTTTCACCTGACAGTCAAATTCTGGGCGAAGAGGGTTTTGGTGATCAGATTCGACAGACCAAGGGCTGGGTTTGGGTCGTGGATCCAATCGATGGTACTATGAATTTCGTTAAGCAACGTGATCATTTTGCCATTATGATTGCACTTTATATTGATGGTCAAGGTGTTTTGGGCTATATCTATGACGTGGTTGGTAATCAACTTTTCTCCGGTGGACCCGAAATCGGTGTTTTTCAAAATGACGAACCATTATCAGCACCAGAAAATGTCGATTTACGCAACGGTCTTGTTTGTTTAAGCGGTCCCATGGTGATGCATAACTACCATAATTTTCAAAAAGTTGCAGAGGCCAGTTCCGGCTTAAGAATTTACGGTTCAGCAGGAATTGAAATGATTCACTTACTAAGAGGTGAAACGGTTGCATACGTTTCATATCTTAAACCGTGGGATTTCGGTGCCGGTAAAATTCTAGCAGAAAGTCTTGGACTTGCGGTGACAACGGTTGACGGACAGCCTCTAGATATGCTATCATCAGACTTCGTAATGGTAGCAACGGTAAAAGCACAACAAGACATTCTGCCAATCATCGGTTCAAACGTCTGACTGTGACGCTGGTCACAGTTTTTTTATGGCGTTAAGTCAAGGTGTAGAGTGTGGAGAATGCGCTACAGTTTGACCGTTAAATAATGAAGATTCACGCGTTTATGAAAGGAAGAACAAGATTTTGAAAACCAGAGATGACATTCGTAACATCGCAATTATTGCCCACGTTGACCACGGTAAGACAACCTTAGTTAATGAATTATTAAAACAATCAGATACTTTAGATGAACATACGGAGATTGCTGACCGTGCGTTGGATTCTAACGATATTGAAAGAGAACGTGGAATTACGATCCTTTCGAAGAACACTGCAGTTCGTTATGGGGACAAGCAGATTAACATCTTGGATACCCCAGGACATGCTGACTTCGGTGGCGAAGTTGAACGGATCATGCGAATGGTTGACGGTGTTTTACTTGTCGTTGATGCCTTTGAAGGTACAATGCCACAAACCCGTTTTGTTTTGAAGAAAGCCTTGGAACAACATTTGACACCAATCGTTGTGATCAACAAGGTTGACCGTCCAGGCGCCCGTCCTTCAGAAGTTGTTGATGAAGTTTTGGACCTGTTCATCGAATTAGGTGCTGACGAAGACCAACTTGATTTCCCAGTTGTATATGCTTCAGCTATGAACGGAACTTCAAGCTTTGATCCAGATATCGCAACCCAAGAACACACCATGAAGCCAATCTTTGATACGATTGTTAAGCACATCCCAACGCCAATCGATAACTCAGATGAACCACTTCAATTCCAAGTTGCCTTACTCGACTATAACGATTTCGTTGGCCGTGTTGGTATTGGCCGGATTTTCCGTGGCAAGATCAAAGTCGGCGATAACGTTTCCGTTATGAAGTTAGATGGTAGCACTAAGAACTTCCGTGTCACTAAGCTGTTTGGTTTCTTCGGTTTGAAGCGTCTTGAAATCAACGAAGCCAAAGCCGGTGATTTGATTGCCGTTTCAGGGATGGAAGATATTAACGTTGGTGAAACGGTTACTGCTTCTGATACTCAAGAAGCTTTACCAATTTTACGGATTGATGAACCTACGTTACAAATGACTTTCCGGACCAACAACTCACCATTTGCTGGCCAAGACGGTAAGTTTGTCACAAGTCGTCAATTGGAACAACGTTTGAAGACTGAGCTTGAAACTGATGTTTCGCTCCGTGTTGATGATACCGACGAACCAGGTGCCTGGGTTGTTTCAGGCCGTGGGGAATTGCATTTGTCAATCTTAATCGAAACCCTTCGTCGTGAAGGCTTCGAACTTCAAGTATCACGCCCAGAAGTTATCTACCGCGATGTAGATGGCGTTAAGTCAGAACCATTTGAAGAAGTTCAAATTGATACTCCTGACGAATATACTGGTAGCGTGATCGACTCCCTTTCACAACGTAAGGGTGAGATGCAGAACATGGAAAGTACTGACAACGGCCAAACCCGTTTGACTTTCTTAGCACCTTCACGTGGTTTGATCGGTTACTCAACTGAATTCATGTCAATGACTCGTGGTTATGGTATCTTGAACCATACTTTCGAGAAGTATGCACCAGTGATCAAGAACTGGAACCCTGGCCGTAAGAAGGGTACTTTGGTATCTATGAACTCTGGTAAAGCAACCACTTATGCCATGATGGGTATCGAGTCTCGTGGTACGTTGTTAATCGATCCAGGTACTGATGTTTATGAAGGTATGATCGTCGGTGAAAACAGCCGTGAAAACGATATTACCGTTAACATTACCAAGGGTAAGAACTTGACCAACGTCCGTGCTGCCGGTTCCGATGACATGGCACGTATCAAGACACCTACTCATTTATCACTTGAAGAATCACTTGAATTCTTGAACAACGATGAATACTGTGAAGTTACACCTAACTACGTCCGTCTTCGGAAGCAAATTCTGAACACTAACGAACGTGAAAAGGCTGCTAAGCGGGCTCGTCATAACTAAATTTAAATATCATTGGTAAATTTTTACCAATTTAGAATCGCACTTCAACAATGAGGTGCGATTTTTTTGGTGTATGCTATTTCATTTTTTCTGAAGAACCGTTTAATTATGTGAAGGTGAGTTTGAATCAAAATTAATCACAAACTTATTTCCGGATAAATGACTGGTAAAATTTTAAAGGTTTTCCACGGTTTTACATCAAAACCGGCCAATATGCTATAATCAAGTGAGTTTACTTAAGAAAATTAGTGGAGTAGTTTGGGGATATTTTCGATGCAGAATTTGCAAAATTTGAAAGTTTTAAAAATCAAAGATACGTTTAGTATCAAGAAATTAAGAGATTTGGATTATTGGTTATTTATACCTTATTTGATTCTGTGCGGAATCGGTGTGGTCATGGTCTATTCATCGAGTTCTAACGTAGCAGTTCAGATGGGGTCAACACCTATTGGTTACCTTTTTAAACAATTGATTTTTGTTTTTATTGGTCTCTTTATTGCCCTGTTTATGTTGATAATGCCGCATAATTTTTTCAAAAACGGGATATTTCTCATTACCTTGTATATTGTATTGTTTTTTTCATTATTAGCTTTGCTAGTCATTGGTCAAACCGTCAACGGGGCGGCTGGCTGGTTTAGGTTGGGACCATTTAGTGTTCAACCTGCCGAATTAGTGAAAATTGCACTCATTCTTTTAGTAGCCAAGACAGCGACGATGCCTGATCAGATGGAGGACATTGTCGGTGGTCATTGGTGGCAAGGTATGTGGCTGCCCATCTTAATGTGTGCTGTTATGATTGGGTTGGTCCTCATTCAACCCGATATGGGGAGTGCGGTGATTATTTCTACAATTGTTTTTATAATGTGTCTGAGTAGTGGCTTTTCATTTAAAAAAAGTTACTTCTATTTAGGCATTGCTTTCGTTTCGATTGCCTTCGTCGTCTTCCCCATTGCCCTGAAACTTTCGGAGTCAGGAGCTATTAAATCATACAAATTAGCGCGGTTAGTTGCCTTTGTTGATCCGTTTGGTCATGCTAACGGTTCCGGACAGCAATTAGTGAATTCGTATTATGCTTTGAGTAACGGTGGTCTGTTCGGCGTTGGCCTTGGTAATTCGATTCAAAAACGGGGCTATTTGCCTGAACCTAACACCGACTTCATTATGGCGATTACGGGCGAGGAACTTGGCCTCATTGGTGTCGTGGTCATTATGATTCTACTGGGTATTATTATTTGGCAGATTATCCGAATCGGCATTAAAGCTACTGATCCATTTAATACGCTGGTTTGCTACGGTGTTGCGACATATTTTGCCGTCCAAGCTTTTATCAACGTTGGTGGGGTGGTTGGCTGGCTGCCAATCACTGGTGTAACCTTCCCGTTTATTAGTTATGGGGGGTCAAGTATCTTTTCGCTGACCATATCATTAGGCATCATTTTAAATATTAGTGCGCAAGAGCGCAGAAAGAGGGGGTTAGCATAATGGACATTCAAGCTCGAACTAATTTAGTCGTCTACGTGTCAAGCTTGCGTCAAGTTCGGCAGCTTAAGCGCTACGGTCACCTTGAATACGTTTCTAAGCGGATGCGTTATGCGATTATCTACGTCAACGAAGACGACGCAAAGGAAACGATTGGTCGCCTGAAACAACTGCGTTTTGTTAAACGCATCATTGAGTCTCCTCGAACTGAACTAATGGATTTACTGGGATTATCTGGTAAACCTGAAGCAGAGGAAGACCAAGTCAATTTTGAGGAGGATGACTAATGCGAGTTGTTGCCGGAGAGTACGGTGGCCGAAGACTCAGAGCAGTTCCCGGGATGAAAACGCGACCGACTACGGATAAGGTGAAAGAAGCGGTCTTCAATATTCTTGGCCCTTATTTTGATGGTGGTCGAAGCTTAGATCTTTTTGCGGGTTCGGGCGGTTTGAGTATTGAAGGCGTGTCGCGAGGAATCGAACATGCTGTGTTGATTGATCGACAAGGTGCTGCTATTAAAACCATTGATCAAAATATTGAAGTGACTAAGGAACCAGATAAATTTACGGTCATCAAACGGGATGCAGAAATTGCTGTTAAACAGCTTCAAGCACAGCACCAAAGTTTTGATTTGGTTTATTTTGACCCGCCTTATCGTGAGCAAAAAATTGTGAGGGAAATTCAGGAGCTGATTGCAAGTCAGCTATTGAACCCAGATTGCCGAATCATGTGTGAAACCAATCAAGAAGCTGATTTACCGGCTGAGATCGGTGATTGTACCCGAATCGTCGAAAAGTCCTATGGCATTACAAAAATTACGGTATACCGTTATCAGGAGGGTGTTAATCAATGACAGTTGCAGTTTATCCGGGTAGCTTTGATCCGCTTACCTTAGGCCATTTAAATATTATTGAACGTGCAAGTAAGCTGTTCGACCAGGTGGTTGTGACAGTCGGAATCAACATCAGCAAGAGGATGTTATTCACACCTGAGGAACGGGTTACTTTAATTCAACAAAGCGTTGCTCACTTACCCAACGTAACAGTGCAAGCAGAAGATGGACTAACAGTTCAGTTTGTTAAAAAAGTGGGTGCCGATGTGATTGTTCGCGGTCTCCGTGATTTAAGGGACTTATCGTATGAGTCGGATATTGCAAATATGAACCATTATTTGGATGATTCCATCGAGTCGATTTTCCTCGTGACGGATCCCAAATACAGTTTTATTTCTTCTTCTTTACTTAAAGAAGTACTTCATTTTAAGGGTGACATTTCCGAGCTGGTTCCGCCAGCAGTTGCCCAAGCTTTAAATCAAAAGCAAAGGTCAGAATAGTATGAAAAAACAGACTCGTAAAAAGGTTCTTCAGTATGGTATCAGCATTGTTCTAGCAATTTTGATCCTGATCGGGTTCTTTTGGCCCATGCCAAAATATATCGAATCGCCTGGGTCGGCTGACAACTTAAAAACGTTTGTTAAAATCAAAAATCATCCTGATAAACGTCCGGGAAAGTTTATGATTACCTCGGTTAAATTGGCACAAGCACGCACGGTTACATACCTGATGGCTAAGGTTTTGCCTTATTCTTCAATCGAAAGTGAGCAAAGCATTACTGGTGGGCAAAGCAATGATACATACGTAAAAATGCAGAATTTTTACATGCAAAGCGCCATCAACGAAGCTAAGGCGGTTGCGGTGAAGGCTGCACATAAAAAGGTGACCAAAAACTACCTGGGTATCTATGTCATGGAAGTTCAGAAAAATTCCCGGTTTAGGCATCAACTTGCAGTAGGTGATACGATTACTAAAGTTGATGGTCATCATTTTGAAAACGCGTATGGCTTCCAAAAGTATATTGCCAAGAAGTCCGTGGGCGATCGTTTACGGGTTCAATATCAACATAATGGCAAACTGAAGACGACTTCTGCGCCGTTAATCAAACTTTCTAGCGGTAAAACGGGAATTGGCATTATTTTAACTGATAACGTCAAGATTAAAACTGATCCTGAAGTGAAAGTGGATCCCGGTCAAATCGGTGGGCCCTCTGGCGGACTCATGTTTAGTTTACAGATTTATGGGCAGTTGACCGGTCAAAACATCCGGCACGGGCAAAATATTGCGGGTACTGGGACCATCAACCCGGATGGAACAGTTGGCGAGATTGGTGGTATCGATAAGAAGGTCGTTGCAGCTAAAAAAGCCGGTGCAACCATTTTCTTTGCACCATATTTGAAGCCAACTAAAGCAGTTCTGCAACTGGAACCAGGACATGTGACTAATTATCAGTTAGCTAAAAAGACGGCGAAGAAAGTAGCACCTCATATGAAAGTGGTGCCAGTTTCAACTTTCAACCAAGCTGTGCAATATTTGAATACACATCATTAACGTAAAAACGTTCTGAGAAGTCTCGATGACTTTCAGAACGTTTTTACTTTTTAGCCGTAGTTATGGTTAGAGAGAAGGGAGGGAGAAACGTGGATAGGTTAAAGGAACTGCTAGAAAATGGTAACCGTCAGACTTGGATCATTGTTGGTTTAAGCCTATCGACCATCATCGCTGTTAGTTTTTTATTATTGGGCAACCGACCAGTTTCTAACGCACAGCCAGAATTTGCTTCGCAATCGCTGATGTCTGATTCCGGGATGGCTGCTTCGTCCAGTTCTGTTGCAACGACCAGTCAAACCAGTGTTAATACGTCGATGTACGTGGACGTTAAGGGTGCGGTTAAGCAACCTGGGATGAAGAAGGTGGAGTCAACGATGCGTGTCATTGATGCCGTTCAGTTGGCCGGTGGTTTTGCTAGTAACGCAGATGAAAAACAAGTTAATTTAGCTCAAAAATTGACGGATTCTCAAGTTGTTTATATTCCAAAGCGTGGTGAGAAGGTACCAGCGGCTGTGGCAGGATCTTCGGTAACGAGTGGTGCCAGCGCAGAAAGCGAAGCACCGCAAGTTAATTTGAATACTGCTGATTTAACGGGATTACAGCAACTAGACGGTGTTGGCGAGAAAAAAGCGGAAAAGATACTGGCTTACCGACAAGAACATGGCGGTTTCAAATCAACTGATGAATTAAAAAACGTCAACGGCTTCGGCGACAAAACCTTAGAACGGTTAAAGCCTCAAATTACGGTTTAGCGTTATCATGTTCCAATAAAATTTGGTATACTTAACCAGATAATGAGATGATGGAGGCGGCCATTATGGCTAATAAAAGAATTCCTTGGGATCAATATTTTATGATGCAGTCAGTGTTACTAGCGAGTCGGAGTACCTGTAACCGACTTTCTGTAGGTGCAACGATTGTCCGTGATCGGCGTATTATTGCTGGTGGGTACAACGGTTCAGTTTCTGGTGACGTGCACTGTATTGACGAGGGCTGCTACCTAGTTGATGGGCACTGTTTACGGACCATTCACGCTGAAATGAACGCCATTTTACAGTGTGCAAAGTTTGGTGAAGCCACAGATGGTGCTGAAATCTACGTGACGGATTTTCCTTGCCTGCAGTGTACCAAGATGCTTTTACAGGCTGGCATTAATAAAATTTCATACCTGCATAACTACCATAATGACCCATATGCCATGTCGTTAATTAAGATGAAGGGTGTCGAGTTACATCAGGTGACCTTGGATTCCGAAGCAATCGAACGTGCTTCAGTTGATGCCTATCTGCAGGACCATCAATCATAATACGATTTGGTTAGCAATTTTAGCCGGCTGTTTAAGCGGTTGTTTCTTTGGTTTAGTTTGGCTGTCGGTGATTTTGACACTTATTTGGATTATCCGAATAATCTGTTTACGTGATCGACAGCTTTTAGTTTGGACTGCTTTAGTGCTGTTGATTTTTAGTGGCTTGTTTTGGCGGATGCAGCACTTGGAAAAGGCGCGTACGTTGCCTGATCAAACGGGTGTTTCGATTGCGTTAACTGTTCAACCGGATGAGTTACGGGTTGAAGAGGGTCGACTGCAATTAAGTGGCCGCACTAGTGACGGTAAAACGATTCAGGGACAGTATTTTGCGGATGATCAAAACCTGCTGCAAAGTCTGCAAATTAAAAAGGCAACTACCATACTGGTCCACGGTGATATTTCACGTCCTCAGCCAGCGACGAATGCTAATGAATTTGATTTTCGTCAGTATCAGGCTGATCAAGGTATTTTTAATACGATCAAAATTGATCGACTGACTCCCGTTAGGCTTTCTCCAGTGACTGACCCGATGACCTGGTGGATTAACGCGTGTCATGCAATCCGTGCCAGTTTAGTCAACTACACGCAAACGTTGCCTCGCACCCTTCAACTGTATGTTCAGGGGTTGTTTTTAGGCTGGCGGGCAACTGATTTTTACGACTCGTTAAGTGCGGTAACGGATCTAGGCTTGATCCACTTATTCAGTATTTCAGGTTTCCACATTGTTTGGATCGTAACTGTCGTCAGTTGGATTTTACGGCGCTTAGGGTTCACTCAAATGCCAATTTCAGCGTTTTTACTGCTTCTGCTGCCGACTTACTATATCCTTGCTGGTTCTCAGGTAGGGTTGCTACGGGCGGTTGTGGTGGTTGTTTTAGGGCTGTTAGTCGAGCTGTGGGGATGGCAACTCACAGGTTTAACTACCTGGGGCATTAGTCTCCTGTTAGGCTTGTTGGTTCAACCAGCCCTGTTGATGCATTTAGGCGGTCAACTAAGCTATGGGTTAGCATTTGGGCTTTTATTTACCAAGCAGTTAGGTGTATTTAAAACCACGATGATGCTAAATCTATTGAGCTTACCACTGATTTTGTATCACATTTACCAGTGGCACGTGTTAACGATGTTTGTTAATTTGCTCATCTTACCCATTTTCAGTGTCTGTGTTTTCCCGTTAGTATTAGTGGCGGGAGTCGGCGGTCAGATGATGCCCTGGCTAGCTGATATAACGGAATGGCTGTTGCAGCTTTTTACCAATGGATTGAATATGATTGATAGCCTTCCTGGTATGATTGTATTTGGCAAACCAACAGCTTGGGTCGTGGGTTTCCTGACGATTTTGACGTTATTAGTAATGTCACAGCACTATAAACGATGGCTATGGCTGGTGTTAGGTACGGTGTATCTGGCTTGTTTTTTGGTGATTCATTTTCCAATGTCTGGTGAAGTCACGTTTTTTGATATCGGACAGGGGGATAGTTTTCTCGTCCGTTCGCCATATAATCGGCAAATTACTATGATCGATACTGGTGGTCGCGTCAATTTTGGCGGCAAAAAAAGCACCGGTCGGAGTCGAGCTCAGCGAATCAGCATTAACTATTTAAAGAGTCAGGGTATTTCCCACATTGATAATCTGTGCTTGTCACATCAGGACAGTGACCACGTGGGAGATGTGGGCGATGTGCTTCAAGGTGTCCGCGTTAAACGGCTGTATGTGCCGTTGGGGATGACCCAAAACTCGCAATTTATGAAACGCATTCAGCCGTATATCCAGCACACTGAAATTGTCCCGGTTCAGGCTGGTCAGCAGATTAGGGACACGCCGTTTAATGTGGTTCACCCGTTTAAACCTGGTTTGGGTACCAATGAGGATTCGATGGTTTTAGCTGGGCAAATGGGTGGTTTACGGTGGCTATTTACCGGTGATTTAGATCAAGCGGGTGAGCAAGAGATTTTAAACCACTATCCAGCTTTACGGACAGACGTGTTAAAATTAGGTCATCATGGCAGTAAAACGGCGACGAATCCAGAAGTCGTCAAACAGCTCCAGACAAAAATCGGCATTATTTCCGCTGGTCGGAATAATCGGTATGGTCATCCTAATCAAGAAACGTTGGCAACCCTGACAGCGAATCGGATACCCACTTTTAATACTCAGGTTAACGGTATGATTCGCTACCGGTATACTAGCACCGGTACTGGTCATTGGCAGACCTTTTTAAAGGAGAAATTATTTTGAATTACGAAACAATAATGGCACAGTTAAATAAGGGAACTTCAAAACCCATCTATTTAATTACGGGTGATCAACCTTATTTGACGCAGCGACTAAAGAGAGCGTTTTTAAACCTGATTCCAGAATCTGAACGAACAATGAATTATGCCACCTATGATATGGAGTCGACGCCGCTGGCGCAGGCTTTAGATGATGCCATGTCGGCCCCGTTTTTTGGTGAAAAACGGCTGGTGTTTATTGAACGGGCCTATTTTTTGACCACGGAAAATCATCGGGGTAGTAAGATTGATCATGATATTGATGGGCTGATCAAGTATTTGGAACATCCAGAGCCAACGTCTGTGGTAGTGTTTTTCGCGACTAACGGTAAGTTGGATAGCCGTAAAAAGGTGGTTAAGACCATCAAAAAAGCTGCGGAAGTTATCAGTTTAGAAGCGGTGGGTGAAAGGCAAGTTCGGACACTAGTCCAACATAACCTTGAGCAAGCTCATTATGCTATTGAACCGGATGCGCTCAACCTATTACTGCAACGTACTGGAACCGATCTATCGCTGATTATGAACGAATTGCCCAAGCTAAAATTGGCTTCGGCAGAGTCCCAACAAATTGATAAAACAGTGGTCGGGGAACTGGTTTCAAAATCGCTAGATCAAAATGTTTTTGATCTGGTTAATGATGTGATGGGAAAGCGGATTGAAGCGGCACTTAATCTGTATCGTCAACTGATTCTAACGAAGGAAGAGCCATTACGAATCAATGCAGTTTTGGTGAGTCAGTTTAGATTGCTGATTCAAACCAAGATTTTAATGCGTAATGGTTATAGTCAAGGTAGTATTGCCTCGGCGTTAAAGGTTCATCCATACCGGGTTAAACTGGCCATGCAAAGTGTTCGGCACCTAGAACTAGCGCATCTTCGGCAGGCTTATCTGGGTTTAATTCAAATTGAGCGTTCTTTAAAATCCACCAGCCAAGATCCGATGATGCTCTTTGAGCTTTTTATGTTAAAGTATTTGGATGAAGTTGCCTAAACGCACAAAAAAGGACCAGTTCGCAATTGAACTGATCCTTTAATATTTGGTTTAATTTAGGCGTTTGCTTTAGCTAAACGAGCAGCCATACGTGACTTGTCGCGGGAAGCTTTGTTGGTTTTGATTAAACCCTTTGAAGCAGCACGGTCAACGGCGCTAGAAGCAGCTTTGTATAAATCAGCTGCGTTATCGTCGTGGTTCGTAACAGCTTTTTCAAACTTCTTAACGGCTGTTCGCATACTGCTAAGCTGTGCAGAATTACGTTCGTTAGCTTTAACGTTCGTTTTTGCACGTTCGATCGCAGATTTGATAATTGGCAATGAATTCACCTCCACACTCATAAGCCAGATGGCTCTGTAATATTCAACGAATGTCATTATACAGAATAAAATCAACGATTGCAACAGTTCACCATTAATTGTAAAGTAAAAGTACTTGATAAGGTGTTTAAGACAAAGCCTTGTTATTCTGTGCGATAACGGATATAATAGCAAAGGTTCTTAAATTGCCCTTACTTAGTTGACTGCGATCTCACTCACGGCAACTCAGTAACGGGTGGACAAATAAATTAAAGGTGGGAAATTTTTTCATGGCTATTACACAAGAAAAGAAAACCGAAATTATGAAGCAGTATGCTCGTCACGATGGCGACACTGGTTCAGCAGAAGTTCAAATCGCTGTTTTAACAGCAGACATTAACGAACTGAACAACCATATGAAAGTTCACAAGAAGGACTTCCATTCACAACGTGGTTTGATGAAGAAGATTGGTCACCGTCGTAACTTATTAGCTTACCTACGTAAGACTGATATTCAACGTTACCGTGATCTGATTCAATCATTGGGTCTACGTCGTTAATTTTGATTATTTGGAGCTCTCCTTTTTGGAGGGCTTTTTTTATTGTACAAAGACTTTTTTTCTCGTACTAGCTTGGATTGTTACATAGTTGAATTAAGTGTGATAAACTGTAAACAGTTTGTAGTCGTGCCTAAATTTTTAGAATTTAGGAAAAATAAGCGTTCATGATCGTTAATTGGGTTTTGTAATTGACGATTTAGTGGAGCCAGAACAACATATTTTGAGGTGAATTATGGATAAAGCAAAAGTAAAGATTATGCCATTAGGCGGTGTTCGCGAAAATGGTAAGAACATGTATATTGTAGATGTTAATGATAGCATTTACGTTTTAGACTGTGGTTTGAAATATCCGGAAAACGAGTTACTTGGAATTGATATTGTGATTCCTGATTTCGGCTATCTGCGTGAAAATCAAGATCGAATTGTTGGGGTGTTTTTGACTCATGGGCATGCTGATGCCATTGGCGCACTGCCTTATTTTCTAAAGGAATTTAAAGTGCCGGTTTTTGGCTCTGAAATGACCATTGAACTTGCAAAGTTAAACTGTCAATCGGATCCTAACGTGAAAGATTTTGATGATTTCCACGTGGTGGATGCGCAGACTGAAATCGATTTTGGCGATGTTACTGTCTCGTTCTTCAAGACGACACACTCAATTCCTGAATCTATGGGAATCGTGCTAAATACGAGTGCTGGTAGTGTTGTTTACACGGGTGATTTTAAGTTTGATCAGACGGCTGCGTCGGGTTACCAGACTGATTATGCACGGCTGACCCAAATTGGTACTAATGGGGTGCTTGCTCTATTAAGTGATTCAGCTAATGCTGAGAATCCTAGCGAAACCGCTAGTGAACTTGATATTGCTGAAAACGTGGTTGAAACGTTTAACTATACTAAAGGCCGAATTATCGTTGCGAGTGTCGGTTCAAACATTTTACGGCTTCAACAGGTTTTTGATGCTGCTGCCAAAACGGGTCGTAAAGTTTATTTGACTGGCCGAGATATTGAAAAAATTGTTGATACTGCAATGCGATTAAACAAGCTGGTTTTGCCAGAAGATGATTTACTGGTTTCTGAAGAGCAGCTTGAAAAACTGCCCGCTGATCAGATTGTCATTATTCAAACCGGAAAAATGGGTGAACCAATTAAAGCACTGCAGCGGATGGCTAATAAGCAGGAAAAAGGACTTAGTATTGAAGAAGGCGACCTGGTCTTCATTACCACGACACCATCACATGCCATGGAAACTAACGTGGCCAAAACACGTGATATGATCTATCGTGCTGGGGGCGAAGTTAAGGCTATCTCTGATGATCTGAATTCATCGGGACACGCTAGCAAGCATGATCTTCAACTGCTGATTAACATTTTGCACCCTAAGTATTTAGTTCCAATTCAGGGCGAATATCGATTAATGTCAGCGCATCAAAGAGCCGCTGAAGAAGTTGGTATGAATTCGGACCAAATCTTCATGACTGCTAAGGGTGATCAGCTAGTTTATGATGGTAAAGACATGGTATTGAGCGGCAGTGTTGAAGTTGGCAACACCATGATCGATGGTATTGGTGTTGGTGATATTGGCAACATTGTTTTACGAGACCGCAAAGTGCTTTCTGAAGATGGCATCTTTGTTGCAGTAATTACTATCGATCACAAAAAGAAGCAAATCATTGGTGAACCCAAGATTACTTCCCGTGGCTTTGTATACGTAAAGGCGAACAAGGATCTGATGCATGAGAGTGCAGAGATTATTAAAAAAGCAGTTCAGACTAACTTGGATAACAAGGAGTTTGACTGGACACATCTGAAGCAGGATGTCCGTGAAAAGCTGAACCACTATCTGTTTGACCAAACTCGGCGTCACCCGGTCATCTTACCGGTAATCATGGAAGTTGACCCTCGACGTCATAAACCGAAGAGCAAGCACAAGAAACAGGCAACGCAAAAGAATCATCAAGCCGAAAAATAATGAGTTTAAATCTCGTATGTTTGTCTATAAACGTACGAGATTTTCGTTTAGTGAATTAATTCAATGAAGGTGAAAAACGTGGATCGAAACTTACAATTGGCGAATGAAGCGTTTAAAGCTCAAAAGTGGGCGCGAGCGGCTCAACTCTATGAAAACGAGTATCAGTCTGCGCCGAGTGAGAAAATCAATCATTTACTGGTGAAGAGCCTATTTGAAGATCGTCAGTATCAAATGGCTTACACGATAATGATGGATAACTTAAACAGTTATTTGATGGATGAACAGCACGTGATCTTGATGGTGCAGGTATTGCTAAGCAATCGACAACTGTTAATGGCACATGTCTTAACGGCAGCTATACCACGTTTACCTACACAGGTTGCACAATTTATTCAGCAGGCGGAAGTCAGTGCACGTCAGAAACCAGATTTTAAAAAGGATTATCAAACCTTCTATCAACTGAGCGCGTTAACGTTTAACCAACAGCAGCGCGCCTTCGAAAAAGGGAAAGAGCTGCCGTTGGATGAATGGGTGAGCGCGACAAAAGTATTGTTGGTTGATCCATTTGTTAAGCCAATTATTCGAGTCAGCTTATTGGAAATGGTACAGAAGCTTAAGCTGCCAGAGCATTTTGAATTCCGTTGGCTAGATCATAAAAATTATGAAATTGTTGGGAATCAGCTAAAATCACTGGCGGAGTTTGAAAAAGTTGGTATACTAGAGAACGTGTTGCGGGAAATGATTGATGACCACGATCCTGTGACTCAGCAGCTGTATCAAAACGAGCTGGGTTTACAAGTCACGCTTCTATATCCCTTTATTGATCGGGCAATCCCGGATCCTAGAGCTTGGGTAACTCGCTTAATTAAGGGAGATCAAGTGCAGTCAGCAACGTTACCAGCGACATATAGCATTGAATGGTGGCAGCGAAAACTGTCACAAATTATGTCAGAGATGACAGGTGCATAAAAAAGTTCTATTGAATTTAGCGTTTATTGTTTACAAACGATAACCTAATCTATATAATATTTAAGGATTCTTCTTGAGGGATTCTCGATTTACCTTTTCGAGAAGAAGTAGTATAATTTACAGCAAAGGGTTGCCAACAATTTGCTTGTTGGCATAATCTTTGTGAAAAATACAGGAGGTTTCATTAATGGCAAAAGAAACATACGAACGAACTAAGCCCCATGTAAACATTGGTACTATTGGCCATATTGATCATGGGAAGACTACCTTGACCGCAGCGATCACCAAGGTTTTAGCTCAAAAAGGGTTAGCTAAGGAAGAAGATTACGCTGATATCGACAAGGCACCTGAAGAACGTGAACGTGGTATCACGATCAACACTGCCCACGTTGAATACGAAACTGAGAAACGTCACTATGCTCATATTGACGCCCCAGGACATGCTGATTACATCAAGAACATGATCACTGGTGCCGCTCAAATGGATGGTGCTATCTTAGTTGTTGCCGCAACCGATGGTCCAATGCCACAAACTCGTGAACATATCCTTTTGGCTCGCCAAGTGGGTGTTGAATACATCGTGGTCTTCTTAAACAAGACCGACTTAGTTGACGATGATGAATTGATCGACTTAGTTGAAATGGAAGTCCGTGAATTACTTTCAGAATACGATTACCCTGGTGACGATATTCCAGTTATCCGCGGTTCTGCTCTTAAAGCACTCCAAGGTGACGAAGAACAACAAAAGGTTATCGAACACTTGATGGACGTTGTTGATGAATACATCCCAACTCCAGTTCGTGATAACGACAAGCCTTTCTTGATGCCTGTTGAAGACGTCTTCACCATCACTGGTCGTGGTACTGTTGCTTCTGGTCGTATCGATCGTGGTACTATCAAGGTCGGCGATGAAGTTGAAATCGTTGGTCTTAAGGAAGAAGTTCTTAAGAGTACTGTTACTGGTTTGGAAATGTTCCGTAAGACTTTGGAATTTGGTGAAGCCGGCGATAACGTTGGTGTCTTGCTTCGTGGTATTAACCGTGAACAAGTTGTTCGTGGCCAAGTTCTTGCAAAGCCAGGTTCGATCCAAACCCACAGTAAGTTCAAGGGTGAAGTTTATATCCTTTCTAAAGAAGAAGGTGGCCGTCATACGCCATTCTTCTCAAACTACCGTCCACAATTCTACTTCCACACCACTGATATCACTGGTGTTATCGAATTGCCTGATGGCGTAGAAATGGTTATGCCTGGCGATAACGTCACTTTCGAAGTTGACTTAATTGCCCCAGCTGCCATTGAAAAGGGTACTAAGTTTACTGTTCGTGAAGGTGGCCACACTGTTGGTGCCGGTGTTGTTTCAGATATCATGGACTAATACCTACCTAAATGAACATAAAAAGTCCGAGAAGGTTAACTTTTCGGACTTTTTTATTTGAATGAATTAAGGTTTAATAAATCTCATATTGGTTTCAAAATTAAATTAATTGATGAAAAAACGTGTCTTCCATGCGTTGCAATGCACTCTAATGTTTACTTTTCAGCTTCCTTACGTTAAACTAAAGTTTGTACGCAATTTGAATATGATCGTATTCGAAGATATATTTAATTCGGAGGGAATATAATGTCTGCAAAATGGGAAAAAAAGGACGGCAACAAAGGCGAATTAACCTTTGAAATTGATGCCGACCAAATCAAAAAGGGCTTAGACCAAGCTTTCGCAAAAACCAAGAAGAATTTAGCTGTTCCTGGCTTCCGTAAGGGAAAGGTTCCACGCCAAATCTTCAACAAGATGTATGGTGAAGAAGCTCTTTATCAAGATGCTTTGAACATTGTTTTGCCTGATGCATATGAGGCAGCAATCAAAGAAGCAGGTATCGAACCAGTTGATCAACCAGAAGTTAACGTTGAATCTATGGAAAAGAACCAACCATGGGTTTTGAAGGCTGTTGTCACAGTTAAGCCTGATGTTAAGCTGGGTGAATACAAAGACTTAAGCGTTACAAAACAAAACACTCGTGTCTACCAAAAAGACATTGATGCTGAATTAGAGAGTCGTCGTCAATCACAAGCTGAATTAGTTTTGAAAGAAGACGAACCAGCTGCTAAAGGCGATACTGTTGTGATCGACTTTGATGGTTATGTTGACGACAAGCAGTTTGATGGTGGAAAAGCTGATAACTATTCACTAGAATTGGGTTCTAACTCATTCATCCCAGGCTTTGAAGATCAATTAGTTGGTCACAAGGCTGGTGAAGATGTTGATGTTAAGGTTACCTTCCCAGATGACTACCAAGCTGAAAACTTACAAGGCAAAGAAGCCACATTCAAGACCACTATTCACGAAGTTAAGCAAAAGGAATTACCTGAACTTGACGATGAATTTGCTAAGGATGTTGACGAAGAAGTTGACAGCTTAGACGAATTAAAGGCTAAGATCAAAGACGAATTGAAGGAAAAGAAAGTCACAGCTGCTCACGATGCTATCGAAGATGAAGCAATCAGTGAAGCTGTTGACAACGCTGAAGTCAAAGAAATTCCTGAAGCAATGAAGGAAGATGACATTCACCGTCAGATGGACCAATACTTGGCTAACATGCAACAACAAGGTATCGATCCTCAGACTTACTTCAAGCTGACTGGTACTAGCGAAGATGACTTGCACAAGCAATTTGCTGCAGATGCAGAACGTCGCGTTAAGACCAACTTAGTTCTAGAAGCCATTGTTGAAGCAGAAAAGATCGAACCTTCTGAAGATGATTTAAATGCAGAAGTTAAAGATTTAGCTGGCCAATATGGTATGGAAGAAAGCGCAGTTCGTTCAGCACTTTCAGATGACATGTTGAAGCATGATATTGCCATCAAGAAGGCTGTTGATCTGATCACTGACTCAGCTAAGCAAGATAAATCTAAAAAAGACGAAGAAAACGAAAAATAGTTTTTAACGTTAGTACTGCTCACAAAGGCCCTAAGACGAGAATATTTGATTCTTGTTAGGGCCTTTGTTTGCGTATATGGAGATAAAATTTAGGAAAAGTTAATGAATTAAATTTTGAGGATGAAAGGTGATATACCACGCAGGTTCATCGTTTTCGTTTGAGCTTTTCCTTTCCCACTCCTATATTTGTATGGTATAGTAGCAGTTGCGTTAAAGAATAAGATAATCGTAGAATTTAAAGAGGGGTGACTCTTAATTGTTTGAAAATACTGATACAACTGGCCCCGTAAATTGCTCTTTCTGTGGTAAGTCGCAGGATCAGGTTAAAAAGATTGTTGCTGGTCCCGGCGTGTATATCTGCAATGAATGTATCGATTTATGTAAAGAAATCATTGATGAAGAATTTAGTGAGGAAAGCTCACAAACCGTTTTTGATGTGCCAACACCACAACAAATTGTAGATTCTTTAAATCAGTACGTTATTGGTCAATCTGAAGCTAAAAAGACGCTTTCAGTTGCTGTTTATAATCACTATAAGCGTGTTAATGAAATGGCGACTAACCAAAACGATGGCCCTGAATTGCAAAAGAGTAACATCACCATGATTGGCCCTACTGGGTCAGGTAAGACCTACCTGGCGCAAACCTTGGCTAAAATCTTGAATGTACCGTTTGCAATTGCTGATGCAACCACGCTAACTGAAGCGGGTTATGTCGGTGAAGATGTGGAAAATATTCTTTTGAAGTTACTGCAAAATGCCGATTACGACGTTGAACGTGCTGAAAAAGGGATTATCTACATTGATGAAATTGATAAAATTGCCAAGAAAGCTGAAAATGTCTCGATTACACGAGATGTTTCTGGTGAAGGTGTTCAACAAGCACTGTTGAAGATTCTTGAGGGTACCATTGCTAACGTTCCGCCTCAGGGTGGCCGTAAGCATCCCCAACAGGAATTCATTCAGATCGACACAACTAATATTCTATTTATTGTGGGTGGTGCTTTTGATGGCATCGAAACGATTGTTAAAAACCGTCTTGGTGATAAGACAATTGGTTTCGGCGCAGATTCAAACCATCAACCTATCGATGAATCAGAAAGTTTAATGCAGCGGGTTGTTCCTGAAGATATGCTGGAGTTTGGTTTAATTCCAGAATTTATTGGACGTTTACCAATTCTGACTGCTTTAGAGAAGCTCTCTGAGGACGATTTAGTTCGAATTCTAACTGAGCCTAAAAACGCACTGGTGAAACAGTATCAACGACTGATTTCACTGGATGGCGTTGAACTCGATTTTGAAGACCAGGCTTTGCGAGAAATGGCCCGGTTGGCATTGAAACGTAATACCGGGGCACGTGGTCTTCGCTCGATTATTGAAGACGTGATGCGAGATATTATGTTTGAATTGCCAAGTCGAGACGATGTTGCCAAGGTGATTGTCACGGGTGATACTGTTAAAGATCATCAGGAACCTGAGCTAATTTTGAAGGGTCAAAAGGCTTCTTAGCCAGTGACCCGAACCTAATGTCAGCTGACATTTAAGCCGTATGTTCCGTGTTATGGGGCATGCGGTTTTTATTTAGCCAAGAGTTGGACGGAGGAAAATAATGGAAGTACACAATGTTGAACTGGTGATGAGTGCGGTTGATCCGAAACAGTATCCCAAAACAGGACAACCAGAAATTGCGTTAGTTGGTCGCTCAAACGTTGGTAAATCATCTTTGACGAACGTTTTAATCAATCGAAATGGTTATGCTAGAACGTCAAGCCAGCCTGGGAAAACTCAGACGTTAAATTTCTATCACGTTGAGGAAGCACTGTATTTTGTCGACGTGCCAGGTTACGGGTATGCTAAAGTATCGCGTTCAGAACGTGAAAAATGGGGCGAAATGATTGAAACCTACCTTACTTCGCGAGATACATTACGTGGCGTAGTTTCATTGGTAGATGGTCGACATGCTCCTACCAACGATGACCAGACGATGTATAATTGGCTCAGTTACTATGAAATTCCAACACTAGTGGTCGCAACCAAAATGGATAAGATTCCGGGCGCAAAGTGGAATAAACAGTTGAGTTTAGTTAAAAAGACATTACAGATTCGTGCTGAAGATGACTTACTGCCATTTTCTGCGCAAACTAAGGCTGGTAAAGATGAAGTCTGGCAATGGATCGAACAGCATGCGTTTGGGGGAAAATCATAATGGAATTTAATGACTATCAAAAAGCTGCTAACCGAACTCTTTTTGGCAGTGAACAAGTTTTAACGAATTGTGCATTGGGCCTTTCCAGTGAGACAGGTCAAGTTGTCGATTTAGTTAAACAGTATACTTTCCAGGGTGAATCTCTGGACAAGAAGCAGTTGGTCAAGGAAATGGGTGATGTGCTTTGGTATCTCTCCCAGGTAGCAGAGTGGGCAGATATTCCCTTTGAAGAGGTTGCCAGCGGTAATATTGAACGGTTAAATAAGCGATACCCAGCTTCACACAATAATCAATAATAACTATTTTTCTTAATGAATGAAGAAAAGTTCGACTGTCAGTTGAGTGATGACTGATGGTCGAACTTTTTGATACTATTATTTTTCGGAAGCGCTTACACACAAACTAGAAACCATTTTATTTCAAAAAATATGTATATTAAATGTAATATTGGCCTTTTTTGTGTATAAATAATAAAAAACACTTGCATTAACTGAATACAGGTGTTAATCTCGTATCATTAAGTTAAAATGAAAAAATGAGAGGGCGTTTAACATGACGAAAAATAAGAAAGTTGTATTAGCATATTCTGGCGGTTTGGACACTTCAGTAGCAATTCCTTGGTTAAAAGATAAGGGCTACGATGTGATTGCTTGCTGCATTAATGTAGGTGAAGGTAAAGATTTAGACTTTATCAAGCAAAAAGCACTCAATGTTGGCGCCGTTAAAGTTTACGTCATCGACGCGCTTGAAGAATTCGCGGAAGATTACGCAATGGTTGCTTTGCAAGGGAACACGTACTACGAAGGCGAATACCCATTGATTTCAGCACTATCACGGCCATTGATCAGTAAAAAGTTAGTCGAAGTTGCCCAAGAGGAAAACGCTCAGGCGGTTGCTCATGGCTGTACCGGTAAAGGTAACGATCAAGTTCGGTTTGAAGTTGCCATCCACGCATTGAATCCAGGACTTGAAGTATTAAGTCCAGTTCGGGACTGGCACTGGTCACGTGAAGAAGAAATTGATTATGCCAAAGAGCACAACATTCCGATTCCAATTGATTTAGACTCACCATACTCAATCGATGCTAATATCTGGGGCCGTGCTAACGAAGCCGGTGTACTGGAAGATCCATGGGCTAGTGCACCTGAAGATGCTTACGCTTTGACTAATCCTATCAATAAGACGCCAGATACCCCAACGGATATTGAAATTACTTTTGTAAAAGGGGTACCAACTAAATTAAATGGCAAGGCAATGCAGTTAGCTGATTTAATCCAAGAGCTCAACAAAATTGCCGGTGAACATGGTGTTGGCCGGATCGACCACATTGAAAACCGTTTGGTAGGTATTAAATCTCGTGAGGTTTACGAAGCACCTGCTGCCACGGTTTTGATGAAGGCTCACAAGCAATTGGAAGATTTAACTTTTGAACGGGATTTAGCACACTTTAAGCCAGTGATTGAAAAACAATTAAGCGAAATGATTTATAACGCGCTCTGGTTCTCACCATTAATGGACGCTTTGCTTGCCTTCTTGAAGAAGAGTCAAGAAGTTGTTAGCGGCGTGATCAAAGTGGAATTGTTCAAGGGCAACGTGATCACCTTAGGCCGGAAGTCAGACAGCTCATTGTATGACAAGAATTTGGCAACTTATACTGCTTCTGATTCCTTCGATCAAGAAGCAGCCAAGGGCTTCATCAAGCTATGGGGCTTACCAACAACGGTTTACTCACAAGTGAAGATGAAGAATCAGCAATCAGCATTCGTCAATGCGGTTACTCAAAACACTAAGAGTAAGGTCAAAGTAGCAGTGAAGGCAGAAAAGAAGCAGCAAACGGAGGCGACAAAGTAATGGCGACCAAAAAGCTCTGGGGTGGCCGGTTCCAAGAACAGGCGGCTGCATGGGTCGATGCTTTTGGGGCTTCCATTTCCTTTGATCAACTTATGGCTGAAGAAGATATTGAAGGTTCTTTGGCACATGTTAAAATGCTTCAAAAAACGGGTATTGTTCCTTCAGATGATTGTGATCAGATCATTGCTGGGCTGGAAGGCATCCAAACGGACCTTGAAGCCGGTAAATTGACCTTTACCGTTGAGAACGAAGATATTCATATGAATATTGAAAGTATTTTAACGGACCGAATTGGGGCAGTTGCTGGTAAATTGCATACCGCCAGATCTCGTAATGATCAGGTTGCAACGGACTTTCATCTGTACTTGAAGAAACGATTACCGAAAGTGATTGATGAGATTACAACGATTCAAAAGACGTTGATTAATCTGGCTGAAGAAAACGTAGAAACTATCATGCCAGGTTATACGCACTTGCAGCACGCTCAGCCGATTTCATACGGTCATTATTTAATGGCTTATTACCAGATGTTTAAACGTGACAAGGAACGGTTTACGTTTAATGAAGTGCATACAGATATTTCACCACTAGGTGCGGCGGCGTTAGCAGGGACTACTTTTCCTATCGATCGGCAGATGACAGCCAAAACGTTGGGATTCAGCAAAGTTTACGCTAATTCTTTAGATGCTGTGTCAGACCGTGACTATGCGTTGGAATTTCTCAGTAACAGTTCGATTTTAATGATGCATTTATCCCGGTTCTGCGAAGAATTAAGTATGTGGGTCAGCCATGAATTCCAATATCTAGAATTATCGGATGCTTATACAACCGGTAGTTCAATCATGCCACAGAAAAAGAACCCGGATATGGCAGAGCTGATCCGTGGTAAGAGTGGCCGAGTTTATGGTCATTTGATGGGACTATTAGCGACAATGAAATCATTACCGTTAGCCTACAATAAGGATCTGCAAGAAGATAAAGAGGGGGTCTTCGACACAGTTAAAACCTTGTTGCCAGCATTGCGAGTCTTCAATGGCATGCTCTCAACGGTGACCGTTAAGGCGGATAATATGAAAGCCGCTACGGAAAATGATTTCTCAAACGCCACTGAATTAGCCGATTATTTGGCAACGAAGGGTGTGCCATTTAGAGAAGCCCATGGCATTGTGGGGCAGTTGGTTTTGAAGGGTATCCAGACCCATCAAAACTTACAGGATATGTCATTGGAGGATCTCCAACAGGCATCACCTAAAATTGAAGAGGACGTCTACAATGATTTGAAGTCAGAAGTTGCTGTTGAACGTCGGCATTCTGAAGGTGGTACAGGCTTTGATCAGGTTCGTAAGCAAATTGAACAGGCTAAAAAAGAACTTGAACAATAAAAAAACGGCACCCGCCTGGGTGTCGTTTTTTTATTTGTGGTAGCTGCGATGTTCCTTGATTAAAGCTTTTGCCTTTTTGGTATCATCTTTTTGTTCATCGTGTTTTAAGAACTTGTCACGCTTTTCATCTTTCAAATCAACCTCAGCAAACTTACCGAACATTGCATCGAGATTATTCTGACGTTTCACTTTTAATCCCATGGTGTGGTCAACTCCTTCATTGGGCCTAGTTTATCATGGCTAGTGGTGAGAAAGCAAGTAAGCTGAAAAGGCAAGTGGGTAGACGTTGGGGGATGGGTTTTTAACCGAGAGGGACACCAGCTTTCCAGTTACGTTAGTATCCATTTTCCATGTGAATAATGTATATAAAAGTGTATATTAAACATAATATTGCTTTTTCGTGTATAAATTAGACTTTTTACCGATTTTTATTGCATAAAGACTTATTTTGGTGTAGTGTTAAAGTTACTTAAATCAAGAGAGGGAGTTACCGCGAATGAAAGTCAAGGGGAGAAACGTATTACTCACCATCATGACGTTGTGTTTGTCATTATTATTTTTATTTACAGTTCAGCCAACGCACCATACCGCATATGCTGCGGATGATTCGCTTCAGAAGATTAAGGATCGGGGCAAAATCGTTATGGCGACTTCGCCAGACTACCCACCTTACGAATTCCAAGTCAGCAAGAATGGTAAGTCCAGAGTTGTTGGTATGGATGTCGATATTATGAAACAGGTTGCTAAGGATCTGGGCGTGAAACTAGAAATCAAGTCCATGTCATACGATTCCGTTTTGGTTGCCGTCGAAACTGGTAAAGCCGACGTGGCCATGAGTGGGATCAACCCAACCGCTAAACGGCGTCAAAGTGTTGATTTTTCAGAAATTTATTACAATGGTGGTCAAAGCTTCTTGATCAACAAGACTGATGTGGGCAAGTATAAGAATAAAGCCGCATTAGCTCATAAGAAGATCGGTGCTCAGACAGGGACGTTGCAATATAACTTAGCTAAAACCAAGATTCCTGGCGCAACGGTTAAAGGAATGGACAAGAACACTGACTTGGTGCTGGCCTTAAAGACCCACAAGATCGATGCGCTTGGTATTGAAACACCTTCAGCTGAAGCCTATGTTAAGAATGACCACGATTTAGCAATGATTAAATCCGGTTATAAGCTGAATAAGAACGAAACTGGTTCTGCGATGGCCTTTAAAAAGGGTTCTGGTACTTTAGCTGCAGCCGTCAATAAGAGTATTGATAAGATTAAAGCGAAAAACTTGACTACCAAATACTTGGCTGATGCAGGGAAGTACATGAAGGTTAATACGAATAATACTTCAATGATTCACTATTGGAATTACTTTGCTAAAGGGATTGAATACACGTTATTGATCTCAGCTATTTCAGTTATCTTTGGGGTTTTACTCGGAACGATTTTAGCCTTGATGCGGTTTAGTAAGAGCAAAGTGCTTAAGGCAATTTCAGTGGCATACGTTGAGTTCGTTCGTGGAACGCCATTGATGGTTCAAGTCATGTTTGTTTACTTCGGTGTTGGGATCATCGTTAACTTGCCGGCGTTATTATCAGGTATCATTGCCGTTTCGTTAAATAGTGGTGCTTACGTTGAGGAAATTATTCGTGGTGGTATTAACTCGGTTGATAAAGGACAAACGGAAGCTTCTGCTAGTCTTGGGTTAGCCAAGGGTGATACGATGCGTTTCATCATCTTGCCGCAAGCCTTGAAGAACATTTGGCCAGCACTTGGTAACGAATTTGTCTCACTGGTTAAGGAAAGTTCCATTGTTTCCATCATCGGTGTTACTGATTTGATTTACCAGTTAAACATCGTGCGTGCCGATACTTATCGTGGCGTTATGCCCGTGTTCATCGCAATGTGCATTTACTTCGTGATGACGTTCATTTTGACAAGAATTCTAAACTACTTTGAGGGGAGAATGAAACATGCAAGATAAACCGTTAGTTGAAGTTAAAAAGCTTCAAAAAAACTATGGTGATACCGAAGTTCTAAAAGAAATTGATGGAACGGTTATGCCAGGTCAAGTTATTTGTGTCATCGGCCCTTCAGGTTCCGGTAAAAGTACGTTCTTACGTTGCTTAAACATGTTGGAAACTCCGACTGCTGGACAAGTATTATTTGAAGGAAAAGATACTCAGAAGTTTTCAGAAGAAGAGTTAACCACGCTACGTGAACGGATGGGCATGGTTTTCCAAAGCTTCAACTTGTTCCCCAATTTAACGGTGCTTGATAACTTGAAGTTAGCACCAATTCGAGTTAAAAAGATGTCTGACAAGGATGCCGAAGAAAAGGCGATGAGCTTGCTTAAGCGGGTTGGTTTGGCAGAAAAAGCTAACGTTTATCCAAGTAGTCTATCCGGTGGTCAAGCGCAACGTGTGGCTATTGCTAGAGCCTTAGCTATGGATCCGGAGATGCTGCTGTTTGACGAACCCACTAGTGCGTTGGATCCTGAAATGGTCGGTGAAGTGCTGTCCGTTATGAAGGAACTAGCCGAAGAAGGAATGACGATGGTCGTTGTTACCCATGAAATGGGCTTTGCTAGAGAAGTTGCTAACGAAGTTTGGTTCATGGCTGACGGGTACATTCTGGAAAAGAATCAACCAAACGAAATGTTCGAGCATCCACAAAATCCGCGTACAAAGGATTTCATTAGTAAGATTATCAACAGTTAATTAAGACGATTGCTTAATCAACAAGAGTGCGACACAACTCGGTAGATTTTAAAATTTAATGTGAATAATGCCTATTCCGTGTTTTTTGCGGAATAGGCATTATTTTGCGTTAAATGGCCGAATCTGAGTTGTAGAACTATTTAGACTAGATTAGAGTATTGAACAAAAGTAAATTTTAAGTTGTCTTTCAGTCAAGAAGCCGGATGAACCTTTTATCAATATAGACTTATGCCACGACTCCGTTTTATTGTGGCGTATCTAAACGTCAAAGTACCGATGTAAGCAGGTAGCTTGCCCCAAACACGTATTCGGGGTTATAATGAAACGTCGAAACTGGGGGAACTTATGATTGTTGCCTCCCAGAGAATGAAGCGGAAGGAGGTCGTTTTTTTGGCCACCGAATATCTGGAACATAAATTAGCACTTTTGCCTGACATGCCTGGTATTTATATGATGAAAAATATTAACGGGCACATCATTTACGTCGGCAAAGCCAAAAACTTAAAAAACCGGGTGCGTTCCTACTTTAAGAGCAGTCATGAAGGGAAGACGGCCCGCTTAGTGTCAGAAATTGCTGATTTTGAAACCATTGTGACATCAACTGACAAGGAAGCTTTCTTGCTTGAAATCACGATGATTCAAAAGCATCAGCCACACTATAATATTAAGTTAAAGCAGGGAACTGGGTATCCCTACATTAAAATTACCAATGAGCGGGATCCTACCATGCTGATTGTCAGTTCCATTCGCAAGGATGGTGCCTATTATTTCGGTCCGTATCCCAACGTTTATGCGGCTGAAGAAACCTTGCATTTCTTGCAAAAAGTTTATCCGTTGCGGCGCTGCAATGGTTATCAGAATCGACCTTGCTTGTATTACCACATGGGTCAATGCTTGGGCGCATGTTTTAAAGAAGTGCCTAAAGAACAGTATGATAAGCAGATTGAACGCATTAAATCGTTCTTGAATGGAAACGTTGCAACTGTGAAACGGCATTTAAACGCGCAAATGAAAAAAGCGTCAGATCATTTAGAGTTTGAACGAGCTGCTGAAATTCGCGATCAGATGCACTACATCGAAGTGACTGTCGAAAAGCAAAAAATCATTTCTAACGATCAAACGCCCCGTGATATTTTTAACTTTTACCTGGATAAGGGCTGGTTATCTGTGCAGGTCTTCTTCATTCGTCAAGCGCGATTGATCAAGCGTGAGAAGCGCTTATTCCCAATTGTGAACGATGAGATTGAAGAAATGACCAGTTTTATTATTCAATTTTATCACCGTAAAAATAGTGTTTTCCCAAAGGAAATTCTGGTGCCAGAAAGTTTGCCGAAGGATATTCTAGAAGAGATGCTACCGATGCCGGTAAGAACGCCGCAACGTGGTGAAAAGCGGGCATTGCTTGAGATGGCTGGAAAAAATGCGCGGTTAGTGCTGGAAGAAAAGTTCCGGTTACTAGAGCTAGATGAACAAAAGACGACGGGTGCAATGAAAGAAATCACTGATGCGTTGAGAATTGCGCCAGGGCACAAGATCGAAGCCTTTGACCATTCGCATATTCAAGGCGCGGATTTGGTTTCTGCCATGGTAGTTTTTGTTGATGGACAGCCTAACAAGAGTCTATATCGAAAATACAAACTCAAGACGGTGGATCATGCGGATGAGGCTGCCAGTACCAGAGAAGTTATTCGGCGACGGTATACTCGGCTACTTAAAGAGCATGAGACCATGCCTGACTTGGTTTTAATGGATGGTGGTGCCATTCAGTTGGAAGCTGCCAAGGACGTGTTAGAAAACGAATTGGGGTTAACCATACCAGTGGCTGCCATGGTTAAAAATGACAAGCATAAGACTGCAGACTTGCTGTCGGAAGTTAACGATACGCCATTGCACCTTGATCCAAAATCGCAAGGTTTCTACTTGTTACAGCGGATTCAAGATGAGGTTCACCGGTTTGCAATTACGTTTCATCGCAAGGTTCATGCTAAAAACTCCCTTAGTTCTCGGTTGGATGACATTCAAGGAGTGGGGCCAAAAACTAGAAACAAACTGTTACGGAAGTTTGGTTCCATGAAGAAAATCGCGGCTGCAACGCCGGAAGAGTTGCATGAACTTGGTATTTCAAAGGCAGTTGCTGATACGATTCATTTGACCTTAGCTAAGACGGCAGAGACGAGTTAAGCGCAAACTTAAAAAAGTTCTAAAAAACGGTGGTAATTTAAGGTTATTCATTAGATAATAGCAAGGTTAGGTAAGTCCGAATGAATTGGAATAATGGAGAAATAATATGTTTGTAGATCACGTAACAATAAATGTTAAGGCCGGAAATGGTGGCAACGGAATGGTTGCTTTTCGGCGGGAAAAATACGAGCCAAACGGTGGACCAGCCGGTGGTGATGGTGGCCGTGGCGGTAGCGTTGTATTTAAAGTGAATACAGGGCTTCGTACGTTAATGGACTTTCGTTATAACCAAAAGTTTAAAGCCGATCATGGCCAAAATGGTGGCATTAAGGGCATGACAGGCCGTGGCGCTGAAGATCGTGTAATCCTAGTGCCCCAGGGAACAACCGTGATTGATGATGAAACCAACATGGTGATTGCTGACTTAGTTAGCGCGGACGACCAGGTTGTCATTGCCCAAGGTGGTCGTGGTGGCCGTGGTAACGTTCACTTTGCGACGCCTAAAAATCCTGCACCGGAATTAGCTGAAAACGGTGCTCCTGGAGAAGAGCGCCGGGTTCGCTTGGAATTAAAATTATTAGCCGACGTTGGTTTAATCGGGTTCCCGTCTGTTGGAAAATCGACTTTACTATCAGCAATCACCAGTGCGACACCGAAAATCGGTGAGTATCACTTTACGACCATTACGCCTAATTTAGGGATGGTCAAGTTGAGTGATGGCCGTGATTTTGCAGTAGCCGATTTACCCGGTTTAATTGAAGGTGCTGCTGACGGTGTTGGTCTTGGAATTGAGTTCTTGAAGCATATCGAACGTACCAGAGTTCTCCTGCATCTTATTGATGTGAGTGGGTTCGAAGATCGTGATCCCTACGATGACTTTTTGAAGATCAATGCCGAACTGCAAAAGTATGATCCGGATTTGTTAAAACGTCCACAAATTGTTGTGGCTACTAAGATGGATTTACCTGATTCAGCTGAAAATCTGGCAACTTTGAAGACAAAGTTGGCAGAGGACACAACGCTTGCAACACCGCCAATCGTCATGGCAATTTCTAGTGTGACTCATGATGGGTTGACGCCACTCATTCAAAAGACCGTTGAGATCTTAGATCAAACACCTGCGTTCCCAGTAAAGGGTGTTGATGACCTTGAGAAGATGTTGATAACAGATGAGCAGTCAGTTGAATCTGATGACTTCGAGATTAATCGTGACGAGGATGGTACGTGGGTACTTACCGGTGCCAAGTTAGAGCGGTTATTCCAGATGACCAATATGGATCATGAAGAGAGCATGTTGCGTTTTGCGCGTCAACTGCGAGGCATGGGAGTCGATGATGCATTGCGAGAAAAGGGTGCTCGTAATGGTGATTTAGTCCAAATCGATGACTTTACCTTTGAATTTGTAGAATAACATTTTGAAGTAATTCTAAGAGATGAAACGAGGGAGAATCGATGCAACACGCAGGGAGTAAGCGGCTTAAACATAGTCGCTATATTTCTGGGTTCGACGGGATCCGGACTATTGCGGTGATTGGTGTTATTGTGTATCACCTATTACCTTATAGCTTGCAGGGGGGCTATCTAGGGGTTCCAATATTTTTTGTAGTTTCCGGTTATTTGATTACTGATTTATTACTGCAAGAATATGAACAAAACGGACAAATCGATGTAATCAGTTTTTATGTCCGACGAATGAAACGACTTTATCCAGCATTGGTAACAATGGTTTTAACAACCGCAGCGTATATTACTCTGTTTCAGCGTTCGCTGTTCGTTAGCCTGAAGGCCATTATCAGTACTAATTTGCTTTACGTGTATAATTGGTGGGAAATTGGCCACGGGCAGTCGTACTTTGACCGTTTTAACGGAGAGTCACCGTTTACCCACCTTTGGTCCCTTTCGATTGAAGGACAGTTTTATGCTTTTTGGCCCCTAATTCTAGTGCTATTACTCTTTGTGTTTAAAGAGCGAAAGCCAATTTTTTATTCCGTTTTAGGACTATCAGTTTTGTCAGCCATCTGGATGGGGTATCTGTATACGGGTACGGCCATGACGAACCGGGTCTATTATGGGACTGATACCCGGATGTTTGCGATTCTGCTCGGTGTTGCGTTGGCCTTCGTTTGGCCTGCAACGAAGTTAAAGAGTGAGTTGGATAATCGCGCCAAGCGGTTGCTAAACGGTGCGGGGCTAGTCAGTCTAGCAATCCTTCTGATCATGTTTTTTACGATGTCAGGGCAATCAAGTTTAACGTATCATGGCGGGATGTTTTTCTTTACGCTTTTGTCAACTATCTTGGTGGCCACTGTGGCTCATCCGGCTAGTTTTATGAATCAGTTATTTACTAACCGAATCTTTGACTGGGTTGGGGCACGAAGTTATGGGATTTATTTATATCAATTTCCAATCATGATTTTTTATGAAGCTAAAGTGACCAATATTGCAGCTTATCCGGTATTCAATGCTTTGATGGAAACAATATTGATCCTGATTGTTAGTGATTTATCCTATCGCTATTTAGAACGACCATTACGTCACTATGACTACGGTCAATTGCCAGAACTAGTCAAACAGTTTTTCAGGAGCCCCAAGGACTTTGGCTGGCACCGTTATGCGGTTATCCCAGCCATCTTGATTATGGGTATCGCACTGTTCGGTGCTGCAACAAGTCCAACGCATTCTGAGGCCAATAATTCTGCACTTCAGACTAATATCAAGCATAATCAAAAACAGGCGGCTTCTTCTAATAAAGCCGCTTTGAAAAAACAGCGAGAAGCTGCAAAGAAGGCGGCAGCTGAAAAGAAGCGTGAAGAAGCGTGGAAGAAAGTTAAGTTGTCAGCTCATCAGCAAGAATTGGTTAAAACCTATGGTCTGACTAAGCGTCAATATGTGCAAGCTAAGGATCTTTCAGTGACTGCAATTGGTGATTCCGTCATGGTGGACGTTTCTAAAGATGTTCGACAGGTGATTCCTAACACCTATGTTTCAGCGGGTGTGGGTCGTCAAATTTGGCAGGCACCAAAGCAAATTGAATCACTTAAGACTCAGGGAGCCTTGGCTAATACCGTGGTCGTTAATTTAGGCACTAACAGTCCGATGACTGATGGTCAAATTGATAAAGTCATTCATATGATTGGTCCTAATCGACGTATCTTTTGGGTAAATACTCACGTTCCTACACGTAATTGGGAAACGTCAGTTAATACAACCATCGCTAATGCTGCTAAGCGCTATCCTAACGTTAAGCTCGTGGATTGGCATGGGTTGAGTAAAGGTCACAAAGATTGGTTCTACACGGATAACGTGCATCCCAATCCGGCGGGGAACCGCAATTACACCCGATTGCTGGTTCAGCAATTAACCGAGCCAGATTCATCTCAAAAATAATAACAAAACACCGTGTGCAGACGTTTTCACGTGAGCATACGGTGTTTTAGTTGTTAAGATAGATGGCTATAGTTTGACACTCATGGCAGCTGGTGCTTTTGATATCAGCTGACCAGAATCGTTAAAGCTACCTGAAAAATGAACACTAAACTGAGTGATTTTAAAGTTGGTTGGGCCAACCAGAATCATTGCGAAAAAAGTCCGTTTATGGTTTGAATTAATGGTTTGTCCGGCACTTGGATCACTGATGCCATTAGCGGAAATGGTGCGCGAGCCATTTAGACTGACCTTTTGAATGCCATCAATTTTAACTGCATGGTCGGTATCATTGGTCACCGTAAACTTAATTTGCAAAGTTTGATAAGGATTAGGCACATTGCCGATGTTGAATGCTTGCTGAGCCATTTGTAGCGCTTGTTTGGTTTTAGCTTGGTTAGTAAACCGCTTGGCATTGTTGATCTGATAGCTAAGTCCCTGGCTGGTTGAACGTTGATCCAGGTGTTTATTTTGAGATAAGGTTAATTTGGTACCGACTTTGTCATAGGCAAACTGACCGGGAAGAGTGAGCAGGCCAGATTTTTGATAATGTTGGTTGTTCTTTTCTGAGTTTGATACGTGATATGGTTTCATATTGGCTTGATCAGAGGCAGCCTTTTCCGGTTTTTTAACTTGCTGACTGGATGAATTTTCTGAGTTTGAATGTGTTTGCTGATTTGATTTTGCTTGATTGCCACAGCCAGTAAGTACTAGGCCGGCAGTTAAGATGATAGTTAACATTAGACGTTTAGTTGGCATAATAAAGATCCCCCATTATTTGAATAAAAGCCATTGTTTTGACTGGCGAAAACCATAAAGGCGTTTGCCGCTAGAGTCGAAGATAGTTAAGTGCTGATCGAAATGGGCTGCATGCCGCCGAAAAGTTTCCACCGTTAAAGGTGTTTGAGTGGCTGCGTGTAACAGCAGACGATCTTCCGAAACAGACATCCCAGAAATCGGCGTTATAGGAGTCGTATCAAAAGCCAGTTTTAGTTTTGGGTCTAATTGATGTACCAGTGTGATAAGTTCTCCAAGACGCAAATTGAACACTTCCTTCAACATTAATTATACATTATCTGAGAGCAGAATATTTGGGTTGTGATTCTTTAGTTTCAGTGGGATCAAGTATGACGCAAGCAAATAATTTCAACTAAAATCACACACTCGTACGTCGAATCTGATACAATTGTAGGGTTAGGATTCCAACTTAATAAGGATTACATGACACCAGCTGAGATGTTCGGTGCGAGATAGATAGAAAAGGACGACAGATATGCAAATTGAATTTTTAGGTACCGGTGCTGGGTCTCCAGGTAAGTTTAGAAACGTTAGTAGTCTGGCATTACGGTTACTAGAAGAACGCAATTCCATCTGGCTGTTTGATGCCGGTGAAGGCACTCAGCAACAGATTTTGAGAACCACGATCAAACCACGAAAAATCGACAAAATATTTATTACTCATCTGCATGGTGACCATATTTTTGGGTTACCAGGTTTACTCAGTAGCCGTTCATTTCAGGGCGGTAATGATAAGTTAACGATATATGGCCCTAAAGGTATTCGAAATTTTGTCCTGACTAGTTTGAAGGTTTCTGAAACCAAGTTGTCTTACTTCATTGAGTTTGTGGAATTATCCCATGGTGGCGAAATTTTCCAAGATGATAAATTTACGGTGTACGCTGAACATCTGGACCATAAAATTGAAACGTTTGGTTATCGGGTTGTTGAACGTGATCATCCCGGTGAACTCATGGTTGACAAGCTTCGGGAAGATCAAGTGCCATCTGGTCCAATTTATGGTCAGCTTAAAGCGGGTAAGACGGTTACCTTACCCGATGGTAGAGTGATTAATGGTCAAGATTACATTGGTCATGCCCAAAAAGGGCGAATAGTCGCCATTTTAGGGGATACGCGTAAGACTGATAACAGTTATAAGCTAGCTGAAAATGCGGATGTTTTAGTCCATGAGAGTACGTTTGCTAAAGACGAAGCCGCAATGGCACACAGTTATTATCATTCAACTAACGTGCAGGCAGCTAATATTGCTAAGAAAACACACGTTGGCAAACTATTGTTAAATCATATTTCTGCACGTTACAACGGTAAACTGGCTCACGACTTAGAAAAACAGGCACAAGCAGTTTTTAAGAATACAAAGGTTGTAAAGGATTTTGATCTAATTGATATCCCATTTGATAAAGAACGGGAGTAGGGGGCATTTCAATGAAACGTCAAGGAAAAGTGATCATTGCAATCTTAATTGTGATCCTCATTGCCATTTTTTCAGTAATGAATACGGAAGCAATCCCAATTCATTTTGGCTTTGCGACCGTTTCATGGCCATTGGTGCTGGTGTTGTTAGTTGCCGTTTTTCTAGGCGCCATTTTAATGTTTCTCTTTGCAACGATTTCAAACTATCAGAATAAAAAAACTATCAAGCAACAAGAGAGCCGCATTCAGGCTTTAAAAACCCGTTTAAACGAAACCCCGAATACTAGTCCAACGAAGGGGACGGATTCGGCTAATACTGGTGGTGTTCGAACTCAACCGGAAGTAAAGGATGATGATCATGATTGAACCACATTATGATTGGCAAATAAAAAACGTTGATCATCCAAGTGATGAGGCGTCTCGTTTAGCAGATTCGTTATCCATTGAGCCAATGGTGGCACAGATTCTGCTGAACCGCGGCTATGATAACAAAGAAAGAGCAACGCAATTCCTTCAGCCCGATTTGTCACAGTTGCATGATCCTATGATGATGCACGATATGCAAAAGGGTATTGATCGTATTCAAGACGCAGTAGCGAATGACGAACATATTACGATCTATGGTGATTATGATGCAGACGGTGTGACGAGTACTTCAATTTTGTATGAAACCTTGGATCAAGTTGGGGCTAACGTTGATTATTTTATTCCCAATCGGTTTGTCGATGGTTATGGCCCTAATGTGGCGGCTTTTGAACGGCTGATTGAAGGCGGGACGCAACTGATTGTCACCGTGGATAACGGGGTAGCGGGTAACGATGCTATCGCTCGGGCTAATGAATTAGGTTGCGATGTGGTGGTCACTGATCATCATGAACTACCTAGCAAATTACCGGATGCTTACGCTATTATTCACCCTCGCCATCCTGAAGGCCAATACCCATTTGGCGGCTTATCAGGAGCTGGAGTGGCTTTTAAAGTTGCTACTGCTCTGTTAGATGAGGTTCCCCAAGAAATGCTTGATTTGGCTGCTATTGGGACGGTTGCTGATTTGGTACCGTTAGTGGATGAAAATCGGGTGCTCGTAACTGCTGGTCTTCAGTTACTTTCACAAACTGATCGATTAGGATTAGTTGCGTTGATCAAAGCAGCGGGGATTGATCCTAGTCAGATTGATGAACAGTCCATTGGCTTTGGCATTGCGCCACGTCTAAATGCCCTTGGACGTTTGGATGACGCTGCCCCTGCCGTTGAATTACTGACGACATTGGATGAAGACCGAGCTGAAAAATTAGCAGATTTAACGGAAAAACAAAATAAGTATCGGCAAAAATTAGTTGCTGATATTAGTGAAGTTGCCTTGGCTCAAACGCAGGACGCTGCGCATCGTGATCATCCAACTATGCTCATTACGGGTAAGGGATGGCATGAAGGTGTGTTGGGGATTGTAGCCAGTAAAGTGGTTGAAGCTACTGGAAAGCCAACGGTTGTACTTGATGTAAATACAGAAAATGGTACGGCTAAGGGTTCAGGACGTAGTGTTGCCGGCTTTAACTTGTTTGATGCTTTTGACGGTCAACGTGACCTTTTGATTAATTTTGGTGGACATGCTGCCGCCGTGGGAATGACGGCAAAGGCAGATTCATTAAGTCAATTGCAAGCAGGCTTTGATCAAGCAGCGGTTGACCAGCATTTAGACGACCAACCCAAAACACCGTTGGCAGTGGCATCTGAGATGCAAGTAAGCGACGTATCTGAGGATTTATATCAGCAGTTACGTCAGTTAGCACCTTTTGGAACGGATAATCCGGTGCCGATGTTTGTGTTTAAGCCCAGTACTGTTCAAAACGTCAAGGCGATTGGTGCTGAGGGCAAACATTTAAAGTTTCAGTTAAATGATCAAAATCATCAATTAAGTGCGATTGATTTTGGTGCAGGTGAATTAGCACCTGTGCTTCAAAGTGCACCAGATCAAGTACAAGTAGTGGGTCAAATTGATACTAATGTTTGGCAAGGAAGAACGACCATGCAAGTCATGGTTAAGGACATTTCAGTTGAAGGTTTGGTTATCAGTGATTTGCGGACACAAAAATTACGTTCGGAAATGTTTCAGGATACTAATGCAACCTATGTGTTCTTTAATCAGCGACTTTATGAGAAACTGCAGTCACAGATACCGGCTACTGCTAATTCTTGGTTATTAACGGATGCTAAACGGTTGGGTGAAATACAGACGCCAACGATGTATTTAGTGGATTGTCCGGCCCAAATTAGCGATTTACAGACGGCATTGAAGGCTATCAAGGCTGATCAAATTGTCATTTATTTTTATTTAAAAGAAAGTCATTACCTTTTGGGGATGCCAGATCGCGCACAATATGCTAAACTGTTTAGGTTCGTTCAAACGCATCATGATGTAGATGTTGCACATCGACTAAATGAGCTGGCAAAGTATTTACAAATCGTGCCAACTCAGTTAGTCTTGATGTTGCAGATTTTTCGTGAGTTGGGTTTTGTGACAATTGCCAATGGTCAGTTGAATGAAGTGAAGCAGCCCGCTCATCGTCAGATTACTGACGCACCAAGTTACCAAAAACGACAGCAGCAGATTGAAACTGAAAAACAACTATTGTATAGCGATACGGCTGACGTCAAAACTTTGTTGACCTCGCTAATTGCACAAGATTAAAGGAGTTGCTATTTAAAATGACGATGGATTTAAAGAAGTATATTGCTACGGTGCCCAACTATCCTGAGCCCGGTGTCATGTTCCGTGATATTTCACCTCTGATGTCGGATGGCGAAGCATACCGCTATGCTACCGACCAGTTAGTTGACTATGCTCGCAGCAAGAACGTTGACATGGTTGTTGGTCCTGAAGCACGGGGCTTTATTGTGGGATGTCCAGTTGCCTATGAATTAGGGATTGGTTTTGCGCCGGCCCGTAAGGAAGGCAAGTTGCCCCGAGAGACTGTGAAGGCAACATACGATCTTGAATACGGCAAGTCTGCCCTCTATTTACACAAGGATGCCATCAAACCGGGACAGCGAGTTCTGGTTACCGATGACTTATTGGCAACTGGTGGTACCATAAGCGCAACCATTGACCTCGTTGAAGACTTAGGCGGTATCGTGGTGGGAACTGCTTTTATTATCGAACTAAAGGATCTTCATGGCCGTGATAAGATTAAAGGTTACGATATCTTTAGCTTAATGGAATATTAAAAATCGCGTTATCACGCTAAATAATGACATCCTGTGGTTGAAAGTTTCCACAGGTTTGTTATAATTGTTTAGTGTGTTATGGAGAGTTGGCAGAGTGGTAATGCACCGGACTCGAAATCCGGCGAACCGGCTTATACCGGCGCGCAGGTTCAAATCCTGTACTCTCCTATAGTTAACAACTTTATTCATTTCCGAACCTCGTCAATCACTGAATTGACGGGGTTTTTCTTTTTTTTAAAATGAATATAAACGATTAAAAATGATACTTTGGTGCGCATTTGGTGCGCAAATCGTAAAAATAACCTGAATTTGTTCGTTTTGTTACTCTGAAATGCGCACCATTTTGTGCGCCAATAGCTTCAAATCACTTGGTATCAAAGGGATGCAGCGTGGTGCACATGCGCACTAGTTGAGTTCTTCCATCACCTTTCGAGTCGAATTTTGCTCAGCCTCCTGATCTTCTTTAATCAAGTGGGCGTAGACGTTACGGGTAATAGATGTATTCGAGTGCCCTAAGCGCTTAGAAATATATTCCATCTTCACGCCTTTATAAAGTAGATAACTAGCGTGAGTATGACGTAATCCGTGGAAACTGATTCGTTTAATACCTAATTCTCGGTGGTATTTTTTAAGTAATAGATCACAGGCACCAGGAGATGAATTTGTCCACGATTGTTCATAAATACGAACTGATCAGGGTTGTCCAAATGATGTTTCATTTGCGGGGTATGCAGACGCCGTAAGTGGTTAAGTTGGGCAGGACTACCGTAATCGAACGGTTACTAGTGGCAGTTTTAGCTGGTTAAAAACCTGTATATAATGATAATGGTTTGCTTATCCCAATTAATATCAAGCCATGTGAGTACTGAAACTTCTCCCACACGCATACTAGTCATTAGACTAGTAAATCATTGGAGGTAACCGGATATTTTTATTAACTGTGCATAGTAAATGTGTCAAATTTTCGGTTAATATCAGACCAACACAAGCCGTCAATTTCGTCTGGCCGCATTCTGATTATTGTTTTCGAACAAAAGAGCACTCCGAAGAGTGCTCTGAACTAATAACGGTACATATATTCATTCATGCCAAATAACTTAATATGGATTTTTTTGGAGCTGTAACGACGTACTTTAATGACTTGATACGAGTAATTGCCACTTTTTTCTTTGATGTAATAATATTTGCCAACCTTTTTGTAAACCATATTTTTTAGATTAGCACCATATTGATAACCGATGACTTTTAATTTTGATTTTGTACCAATAATAGTTTCTCGACGATTTGGACCAGCTTGCTCTGATTTTGGTTGGAGTTTAGTGTGATATTTTTTTCCTACTAACCAGCTTGGATTTCCTTTATGCCAACTGGCAGCTTGCACTGTGGTGGCTGACTTTCCAGCACCGCCAGCTAATCCTAAACCAACGGCTAGTGTAACTATAAAAGATTTTTTCATGTGTTTTTCCTCCCCCTGACAAATCTTATATTACTCTAATTGATTTATTAGTTAAAGAGGTGCTTTAACTTTAAAATGGAGGTAAATATGATGCCAGAACAAGCGTAAGTACATGTCCATTGGATCACCCAAAACGGTAAAGTTGAAGTTTATCTTATTACGTCTGGCGGGATGCTGCATCTTAAATTGGTCGGATGGTGACTTAAAGAAGAAAGATTTCTTCAACTGCTAGAGTTGCTTATCTTGATAATGAGAGCGGTTATCGAGATAAGAGAAAGCTGGTGTTAAACAAGAATACCAAGTACAATTTAGTTGAAAATGGTGGTAAGATTGAGGTGATTATTGATGACTAAAAAGAAAAGTTTGAAAGAGCGATTAATTGAGTCCGGTTACAGCATGAAACGCCAGTCACTCAAAAAGCGGTGGCAAAAAGACGGCAAAGCATTTGATCAAATTAAACAACAGAAGAATAAACCTAAGAATTAGCTAGTAAAGATATTTTTGCTGGCTATTTGTTTTGCCCCAAGCATGGCGTAAAACTGCTTTTTGTTTTGCACTTGATTCGTGGTCACCCCACGTAAAATATTGTGAGAGAGGATATTGCTATGAAACGAGCCCAATTAAAAGAAATAAGTTTAACAGATGAACAAATCGATACGATCATGGGGTGGAACGGTGCTGATATTGAATTATCTTAGTCTAGCGTTGGTGATGCAATCAAATAGGAAACGAATCACTGAAAAATCAAATGAGTAATCGTGATAAAAACCTGAAAAGCTTGCAGAAACAGCTTAAAGACAATGAAGAATATGGCTAAGTAACTCAATACCTTGCAAATTAAGGACGATGCTCAATCCCATATTTTTTCACTCTGTTAAGTGATTTGGAGGGGGTTATTTTTTAGACGCCAAGTTAGTATATTTTAAAAAATTTTTTTAGCAAGGTTTATTAAATATACAAGTTACAAAAAAATCTGCAGTCCCTAGCATTACATTGTTCCAATACCAGAAATTACAGATCCGTCTTTGAAAAATTCTTTTAAGTTAAACTATAAAATCCAATTCAAGCTACACGCTATGATTCCAAACTTTTACTATAAGTTTTTAAAATCGGTGTGACTTGAATCATTCGATCCTTATTATCGCGCGCAAACATCTCATCCCACATGAAGTCTTTGGCGTCGCTACCAGAAAGCTCGAATTTAATGTGATTGAGCCTTAAAAAGATCACGGTACTGAGGTAGGCCGTTCGTTTATTGCCATCCTCGAAGATGTGGTTTTTAGTAATCTTTTGTACAAGGCACGCCGCTTTAAGCCAAATTGTTGAGTAGGCTTCATGACCATACGCTATTTTTTGAGGCTCGTTGATGACTGTTTTGAGACTATCTGGATCCACGACTGCTGCAGGTCCTTCATCAGCTTGTTGAATAATATATTGGTTAATGGCGATGAGTTCATCTTCAGTTAAATATCTGACTGTCATAGCTTTTTTAACAAGTCCATTGCGTCCTTGTTCTCCTCGTATGTTTGTTCAAGCAGTTCTTTAAATTCTTTGCTAATATTTGGTGTATCTTGTTTAACATTTTTTGAGTTGTTTTCTGCCATTTAAACCTCTCCTTTATTAGCTGAAATTGGATATCGAATGTTAGCTTGATCAGCACAATTATCAGCATTGATTTCACCATTTACCAAAAAAACAACAACGCAGTCATAGTCACAAAGTAAGCGTATTCATTGTTGTTAAGTTAACTTCCATACTATAACTAATTACAACATTTTTCAATATGTAGCTACTAGACGTATTAAAGATAAATCTCAGTAAAAGCTTGCGAGTATCGTGAATGTTGGATTTATAATATATTTTATATTGCATATAAACCAAATGAACACTTTAAAATAGAATATGATAATCACAATCTTAGCAATAATTTATAGAAAATAACGGTTATATTTAAGAATTAATTTGTGCTTAAAATCACAATTAGGACAATAACAACACTTTATTTTAGGGCAGTGTTACCACTTTTTAAATAAATTTACAAAAAAGTATTGTGTTTAACGATATTTTTTAGTAAACTCAGCATTGTACTTTCTTTCGAAATACAATTCTCAACTACAACTACAGATGTCGGACCACTACACCCGGCATCACAAAAAGAGCGATAAGCAACTCTACCATAACGGAGGGCTTATCGCTCTTTATTTATTTGTCGGTGTTTATCCTATTAGATGAACTGTGAGGATGGTCGCATTAAAACTTCATTGATTGCGACATCTGCTGGTTGGTCAATGGCGTAGGCCACGGCGTTAGCAACATCTGCAGCACTTAAGCCGTTTTCTTTTTCCTGTTTTTCGGTTTCAGCACGTTGCTTAGGGTCACTGATGGTGCTGAACAGTTCCGTATTCACGGCACCAGGTGAAATCATGGTTGTTTTAATGTGGTTTGCGATTTGTTCTTGGCGGAGACCATCCATGATTGCCTGAATCGCGTATTTAGTACCAGCGTATACAGCAGTTCCAGGGTGGACAACGTGGCCAGCAACGGAATCAGTGGTGATAATTTGACCACTTTGCTGACGAATCATCGTGGGGAGTACGGCAGCAATCCCATACAAAACGCCCTTAATATTGACGTCGATCATTCGGTCCCACTCGTCAACTTTCAATTCTGCCATTTTAGAAATTGGCATTAGTCCTGCGTTATTATAGAGCACATCGACGCGGTGAAAATGATCAGTCGCTACCTTAACTAAGCTGGCAACACTCTCACGGTCAGTAACATCGGTTTGCTGATACAGTACAGTGTTTGCTGGAAATTCATCCGCGATGGTTTTCAAACGTTCAACACGTCGGGCACCGATGACGACTTTAGCGCCAGCCTGAGCTAATTTTTCTGCTGTAGCACGGCCGATACCACTGGAAGCACCGGTGATGACAACGACTTTATCTTTAATTGTCAAAATACCAACTCCTTATTGTTTGATGAGTTTATTCTAGCATTATTTGAGGTAAAAGTTTTTGTTAACGTGTTGTTTCTGAAGTCTTGCCTTCGACTGGGCTCTAACTGATATAATAAAATTGAATTGTTTATGAGCTGATACATTTAGTTCAATCTGTATTTTGAAAGGGGATCTATTATCATGAAAACAGCAGTTTTTGAAAAAGCGGGTAAGGTTGGCATCGAAAACGTGGCTAAACCAACCATCCAAGCAAATGATGATGCGATTATAAAAGTAATTAGAACATGTGTCTGTGGTTCCGATTTATGGGCATACCGAGGACTGGAGGAAAAGGCTGAACATTCTGACAATTCAGGCCATGAAGCCATCGGTATCGTGGATTCAGTCGGCAGCGAAATTACCACGGTTAAGCCAGGGGACTTTGTTATTGCCCCGTTTACTCACGGATGCGGACACTGTGCAGCTTGCTTGGCAGGCTTTGACGGTGATTGTCAGAGCCATAGTGACAACTTCAGTAATGGGGTTCAATCCGAATACGTTCGGTTCCAGCATGCTGACTGGGCCTTGATCAAAGTTCCTGGTCAACCAGCTGATTACAGTGATGAGATGCTAAATTCACTGTTAAGCCTTGCGGATGTCATGGCAACCGGTTATCATGCAGCACGGGTAGCTAACGTTAAAACGGGCGATACGGTCGTTGTTGTCGGTGATGGTGCGGTTGGTCTATGTGGTGTGATTGCTGCTAAATTGCGCGGTGCTAAGCGGATTATTGCTATGAGCCGGCATGAAGATCGTCAAAAATTAGCCACCGAATTTGGTGCAACTGATATTATCGCTGAACGGGGCGATGAAGCCGTTGAAAAAGTCATGGCACTGACGAATAACGCTGGTGCAGACGCCGTTCTGGAATGTGTTGGTACGGAGCAGTCAAATGATACGGCTATGAAAGCAGGCCGGCCAGGTGCCATTGTTGGCCGTGTAGGCTTACCACATGAGCCTAAGATGGATATGTCTAGTTCTTTCTATAGAAACACCATTATTGCTGGTGGTCCAGCTTCAGTAACCACATATGACAAGCAGATTTTGTTGAAGGCGGTTTTGGATGGTGATATTCATCCAGGTAAAGTCTTTACGAAATCGTTCAAGTTGGATGATATTGATGAGGCTTATCAAGCAATGACAAAGCGTGAAGCAATCAAGTCATTGGTCATTGTTTAATCCAAACTAAGTTAAGATAAGAATATTAAAGGGTCGGCAGACATCTCAGTAGAGGTGCTTGCCGACCCTTATTTAGACGGTATGAGGTTACTCATTCATACTGTGTTCCCAGCTACCCTGGGTGTCCACGTGTGCTTGATCCGCCAAAGTTTCCAACGTTTTCATTTCATCGGTGGTCAAGTTAAGTGAAATTGCGCGCTTAGTATCAGCGATATAGTGTTGCTTAGTCACACCAATAATTGGGGTTGTCCCTTTTTGAATAACCCAGGCCGTTGCAATATCAGCCACTGCAACCTGATATTTACCCGCTAATTCAATCAGTTTTGCGAGTAATTCAGTTAGTTTTGGCAACATTGGGTTGTAGGTCCTTGCCCGGTTACTGTCACCTTCGAACGGATGCGCAGCGTCGTGTTTACCGGTGAGAACGCCTTGTTCCAACACCATGTAAGGGAAAAAGGTGATGCCGTTTTGGTGGCAGTAGTCCAAGATACCGCTATCTTCAGACTGACGGTGAAGTAGGCTGTAATGGTTTTGGACAGCGTCAAGTTCTACACCGCCATCGTTCAGAATTTCTCTTGCCCGTTTGATTTGCTTAAGGTTATGATTAGATACCCCAACGTGCTTGATGAGCCCCTCTTTAACTAAGGGAATGATCATTGGCGTCCACTTTTCCACACCCTCTGCGTTATGAATCCAGTAGAGGTCAGTGTAATCCGTGTGGAGTCGTTTTAAGCTGGCAGTCAGCATATCACGCACCGGATTATCGCCTGTTCCCGCAAATCTCGGTGTGAACTTTGTGGACAGGAAGTAGTCATCACGATTATAGGCTTTCAAACTGTCACCTAATATTGTTTCTGAAGAACCTTGACCATACGCTGCGGCTGTATCCCAAAGATTTAAACCGCTTGCCATGGCTGAATCAACTACGGCTTGTAAATCAGCTGGAGTTAGGTGATTACCAAAAACTTGATCACCGCCGTTTACGCCTGATCCCCAAGACCAGGTCCCTATTGCAACTTTCGCATCGAACATAATAATCCCTCTTTTTAACAAGATTTTAATCCAACACTAATTATGATAAAAATAGTGGGCGAATGCAAACGACTTGTTTCCTTAATTTAGTTTAGTAAATTATTTGTTTGAGGTGCCATTCATGTCATTGTTCGGTAATTGAGCTATACTGCCACTGATTAATTGGACAAAAACGAGTGTTGACGGGTTAGGGGAGCAGTCATGGCACATTTGATGACTGGAGGATTGAGGATGACTAAAAGCCGATTGAGAATGCTAGTTTTTATTTTGGTGACTTTTCTGCTGGGGTGTAACGAGTTTATGGTAGTAGGGATTCTCTCTGAAATTGCCCGTCAGCTGAACGTTTCATTGACTCAAGTGGGAGATCTCGTGACTGTATTTGCCGTTGTGTATGCAATCTGTACACCCATAATCACGATTTTTACCAGTAAGTATAATCGTTATCAAACACTATTGGTATTAATGGGCCTTTTTTTAGTGGGTAATACCATGAGCGCTATTGCTCCCAATTATGAGTGGCTGTTACTTTCACGAATCATTGCTGCCAGTGTAGCCGGCGCAATTATTTCACTGTTAATGACGTTCACGGCCGTCATTGCACCTAAAGGTAACCGAGCCAGTTTAGTTGCGTGGGTCTTTGCCGGTTACAGTATTGCTTCGGTTTTTGGCGTTCCCATTGGTACAATGATTAGTATTCAATACGGTTGGCGTGATTCTTTTATGTTGGTATCATTACTAACGATTGTGGCGTATGGTTTACTGATATGGTTGCTACCCAAACACGTTGCGCAAGTGGTTGGCACGTTTTGGAATCAAATGAAGTTGCTGCAAGATCACCGAATCCAGATGGGTATTTTGTTGGCATTATTCACTGCAGCCACTATGTATGGCTATTATACGTACATTCGACCATTACTCACCAACGGTTTGGGGTTCAATAGGAATCATTTAAACTTGCTGTTGTTTGCAATTGGCTTAATGAGTATTGCTTCAAATCGCTGGTCCGGTCACTTGGCGAAGCATGGCGGACTGAATCAATTGCCGAAGTACTACGTGGCGGATTTGGTGATCTTACTGTTGCTGCCAGAGGTGTTTCATCATGAAGTATGGGGGTTTGTCGCGCTGTTGATTTTGACCATGATCGTGACATTGCTGAGTGCGCCATTACAGGTCTATTTATTAGAGATTGCGGAAACTGATTATCCCCAAGCATTATTGTTGGCTTCGTCACTGAGTTCCATTTTCTTTAACTACGGTATTTCGCTGGGGTCAGCAACGGCCTCCGTTATGGTTGACGTGATGGGGTTAAAGGAGATTAGTTTTGGCTCGGCCATATACGCTATGATTTCGTTGATCCTGATTGTGAGCCTCAATCGGTTGATCAAAAGGCAGTCTTTAGGAGTTAAGCGGATATCTAAAAAGGACTAATGTTGACCAATCAAAAACGCAGGCAACCGTGATATTGGGTTGACCTGCGTTTCTTTAACTTGCTTGGTGCTTTGTAGCGTTATCTTCGTGAGGCAACATCTCGTAAACAAAGCTGAGATCAGTTGGGTGATAAACACCGTAGATTTCGCCAACTTTTGTGAAGCCCATCTTGTCAATCAAGTGTTGCATTGGCTTGTTGTCAGCGTGGGTATCAATACGGATACTTGTAATTTCTGGATGATCCGAAATTACGTGATTAATAACGGCTTCGAATAAGCGAGTGGCATAGCCGTGGCCGGCGTGTTGTGAATGAATCGCTACCCGGTGAAGAACGATGTAATCGTTCGAGTCATTTAGCCAAGTTCCCTTCATAGTGTCATACGAGGGATCTGGAGCAGTGACGATGGCAATCGCGCCCACCGTTTCACTGTCATCTGATTGTGCCAGGTAAGCAAAACCGTTGTTAATATCATAGGTGATTTGATCACGAGAAGGATAATCACCTTGCCATTGGTCAACACCACTTTCTGCTAATTGGTTACTTCCATCTTTTAAAATAGCAATGAGCGTATCAAGATCTGCTAACGTTGCTTTCTTTAATTTCATTAAATTCAACTCCTTACTTAAAATCACTTTTACAAGATTACGCTAAGTGACAACTAATTACCAGCAAAAGATTTCAATTAAGCTAATTTTTTAAAAAGTCATCACGGAAATGGCTACAGACTACGCTCAAAATCAAGTTATTCGTCATCATACAAACACATATCGGTTTTACTGAAAAGATAAAATACCGATACCATTCCATTCTTAAACGGGCATATAAATTGATTTCGTTCGACTTCTCATTCATACTAAAAGTAGTTGATAGTCGGGTTGCCACGCGGACTTAAACGGGTTCGCAGAAGGAGTGATGAGATGTTTTCACACATTCTAGTACCACTCGATGGTAGTGATAATTCTAAGTCAGCATTGAAAGCGGCCATCAAAATCAGTCGTTATTTTGGTTCTTCAATTACCTTATTAGCGGTGATTGATCAGACACGAATGACATTAGCAGCTGGTAACGTGCCAATGGATATTCAAGGTGAGTTGAGACGGCACGCTACTGCGGTAATGGACGAAGGCAAAAAGATGGCTCAAGAGGCGGGGATTGATGCTAAAACAATCATTAAAAACGGCTCGCCGAAGACCGTGATTGTGGAAACTGCCAACCAAGAGGATTTTGACTTGGTGGTAATTGGCAAGTCAGGTGTCGATGCCATTAACCGTTTATTGATCGGCTCGACAACAGCTTACGTTGTTCGGCGTGCCAACGTACAGGTATTAGTTGTGAACGCGGAAGATGAATAAACGAATTCACCATAAAAGGACTGTGCCATCAGTCTAAATTGGTAAGTATTCAATTAATTGTTAGCCGGAACTCAGATTTCGGCCACTTAAATAATGCCTATTCCACAAAAACTGTGGAATAGGCATTATTCACGTTAAAATCTGGAAACTACCGAGCTTTGTTACAGCTTTTTGACTGCACCTACGACTGGTTTAAGGGCCAGCACTGATTTTCCAAGGTAGTTTTGTATCATGAACTTCTCCTTAATGATTACTTAACGATAAAATTTGACTTAAATAAGTAACCACAAGAAGGACAATGATTCATTCCGTAATAAATGGTCATTTCACGATGGCATTGTGGGCAGTTACCAGGCATGCCACGACGAATTTTTTTGAAGGTGGTTGTCTTCTTTTCAGGTTTATCGGTCATTCGTGTCACACTCCCTTACCAGTTTAGTATAGCATTATCGTCGTCAAATAACTTTGATGGTGCTGTGGGATTGGCCCCCCAAAATAGGGACTGTGCCATAAGTCTATATCGGTAAGTATTTCAATTAATTT
>NZ_BAAKGN010000002.1:0-36598 GCF_059704265.1 Secundilactobacillus sp. MJ173 | reverse complement strand
GCAATTGTACTAGGATTCTGTGAAGAGAATCCAACAAAAATTGTTGGCAATTTAAAGAAGGAAAAGAAGAAAGTCGATTTCTGGACTAAAGCCGAGTTTGAGAAAGTTATTTCCTTAATGGATCTTAATGACTACTATCAGCGTTTCAATTTCACCACAATTTGGCTTCTATTTATGACCGGTGCCCGCATCGGTGAAGCAACCGCTCTTCAGTGGGAAGACGTTGATTTTAAAGCCGGTACGATCCGGATCAACAAAACACTTTATTATTTAAATGCGTTTAACTATGAATTTACTTCACCCAAAACTCGCGCCAGTGCTCGGACAGTTCCGTTAGACAAAAAGACACTTGAATATCTCTCCGAGTGGAAAGAGATTCAAGCGTCTGAAGTTAAAACAGATTTTGTGCTTTCATACAATGGTGTGCCAACTACTCGCGGATCACTGTCTCAAGTAATCAACGTCTATTCTAAGGCCGCGAATGTTCATCGAATTCGTGTCCACGCGCTTCGACATTCTCATGCTTCCTTGTTAATTAGTATTGGGGAAAACCCATTAATTATTAAGGAACGTTTGGGACATGAAGACATTCAAACAACTTTAGGAACTTATGGACATCTATATCCAAATAGTAACTTTGAGACAGCACAACACCTTAATGGTCTAGTTGATTTCACTCCGGCGGATCATTCAGTCGTTGTCCCCACTCGTAATCAGTTTACGGGCAAGAAACACATTACTGGTGCCATTTCGGTGCCAGCAACGGGAAATACAGAAGAAAAGAGTCAAGAAACGCCGGTATAACGGTATTTATATCTTAGCTTCTACTATTCCCATTCAATTGTCGAAGGCGGCTTGCTCGTAACGTCATACACGATACGGTTAACATGCTTTACTTCGTTGACGATACGTGTTGAAATCTGAGCTAATACTTCGTATGGAATGTGTGCAAAGTCCGCAGTCATCCCATCGATAGAAGTTACGGCACGGATACCAACTGTGTAGTCGTATGTCCGACCGTCGCCCATGACACCGACAGAACGGATACCTGGCAGAACGGTGAAGTATTGCCAGATGTCGCGGTCTAAGCCGGCTTTTTTGATTTCGTCACGAAGGATAAAGTCGCTATCACGGACGATTTCGAGTTTTTCAGGGGTAATTTCACCGATCACACGGATACCCAAACCTGGGCCTGGAAATGGCTGACGCCAAACGAGGTCTGAAGGCATGCCCAACTTTTCACCTAATTCACGCGCTTCGTCTTTGAACAAAGTCCGTAATGGTTCGATCAGTTGGAACTTCATGTCTTCTGGCAGGCCACCTACGTTATGGTGAGACTTAATGGTTTGAGCGGTATCAGTACCAGACTCAACCACGTCGGTGTACAGGGTACCTTGAGCTAAGAAGTCGATGCCATCCAATTTTTGAGCTTCATCGTTAAACACTTGGATGAACTCGTTACCGATGATCTTCCGCTTCTTTTCAGGTTCGCTAACACCCTTAAGTTTGGATAAGAACCGATCAGCAGCATCCACTTGAATGATGTTCAAGCCAAACTTGCCTTTCAGACTAGCCATGACTTGTTCCGCTTCACCTTTACGAAGCAGACCGTGGTCAACGAAGATAGATGTCAGCTGATTGCCGATGGCTTTGTGTAACAGCACACCCACAACAGATGAATCCACACCGCCGGAAAGACCCAGCAGTACCTTCTTATCGCCAACAGTTTCGCGAATATGTTGAATCTGCAGATCAATGAAATCATCCATTGACCAGTTCGCTTCAGCATGGCAAACATCGAAAGCGAAGTGCTTCAAAATGTCGTTACCGTAATCAGTGTTACGCACTTCGGCATGGAATTGAATGCCATAGAAGTTCCGTGCGGTATCCTGCATAGCAGAAATTGGGCATTCAGGACTCGTAGCAACCGCCGTAAACCCTTCAGGCACTTCGGTCACTAAGTCACCATGACTCATCCACACGTTTTGTTCCTTAGGCGTGTTGGCAAATAACTTGGCATCATCGCTGGTCACTGTAATCGCAGCACGACCGTATTGGCCGTTATCAGACTTAACTTGACCACCTAAATTGTAAGCCATCAACTGCATCCCGTAACAAATTCCCAGAATCGGAATACCTAACTTGAAAATCTCAGGGTCGACCCGCAGCGCGTCATCAGCGTACACACTGTTTGGGCCACCAGAAAAGATGATACCCTTGGGATTTAGAGCTTTTACCTCGTCAGCCGTGATTTCGTGAGACATTAATTCTGAGTAGATACCCAGATCACGGATCCGACGGGTAATGAGCTGATTGTACTGTGAACCGAAGTCCAGCACAATGATCTTATCAAAGGACGATAAATCAACCTTTGCCAATCCATTCACACCTTTCTTATTAAACAGAACTTGAAACCATTAGTTATACTATACAGATTCTTCTAATGCCGGTCAATCAAAATGAGGAAAGTTTAATCGTTCGGATTTTATCGAATAATCTGCTTAAAAACAAGTTATGCGACTCAAACACTCTGGCATTTACTAACCATCGCGTTCTAATTACCCTACCAATTATGATTTACGCAACATCACTTGGTCAATAATGTGCTGCTCACCCTTATGAATGATCATATCTGCACGGCTGCGTGTAGGTAAAATATAATCTTCCAAGTTGGGCAGGTCAACACTGTACCAAATATTCTTTGCAGACTCCACAGCGGCCTCTATCGGCACTTTAGTATAGGAATGGTAATAGTTATCCGGATCATCCTTAGCCAGCTTCAGCAGGGCTTTAAAACGCTCCAAATACCATTCCTCCACCAATTTTGGCCGCGCATCAACGTAGATGGAAAAATCGGTAAAATCGGAAACGTAGATCTGTTCAGAACTGGGTAATTGTAAGGTATTGATCCCCTCAATAATCAGCACATCCGGCCGTTCGATCTCCTGAACTTCATCCGGCACGATGTCGTAATTCTTGTGAGAATACACCGGCACCTCCATCAGTTCCTTACCCGACTTAACATCGTTTAAAAACGTGATCAGCGCCTTCATGTCATAACTTTCAGGGAACCCTTTCCGCGTCACCAACCCGCGTTTCTTTAGTTCAGCCGTTGAATACAAAAATCCATCCGTCGTCAGCATCTCGATGCGTCTGTCAGGAAAGAAGTGATTCATCAACACTTTCAGCAGTCGGGCAGTGGTACTTTTACCCACCGCCACACTACCGGCAATCCCAATAATGTAGGGAACGTGCCGCGACTTCTGCCGCAGAAAATGTGCCTTGGACTCCTGCCAAGTATCAAAATGCTTTATCAGCAGCCGCAAGTAGTGGATCAGCGGAATGTAAATATCCTGCACATCCTGGACAGAAATGCGGTCGTTAAAAGCCTTGATCTGTTTCAAACTCGCTTGAGTCAGCGGTACTGAGGCGTCCTGATAAAAGTCGCGCCATTCATTTTTACTAAATACATCGTAATTCATCAAATCAGTCATTCAAGTCAGCCTCATCAAATTCCGTAGGTACTAAATTGAGTTCATTATACACGAGCTATCTCGTAAGCGCTATAACTCGGGCGAATCTAGTTAGGATAAATTAAAGAGCGACTGAATCTTGTAGATTCAATCACTCTTTAAGTTTATTCTTTTTCGTATTCATCACTAGGCACATTATCAAACAGCGGTGACAACTTATCGGTTGCCAGCACCGTCAACTCGTGCATCGCCCGCGAACAAATCGTGTACATCAACTGCCGTTCGTCATCTTCATGGTAGTTCTTCTCAGAAGCTTCCCAGACGATGACCGCATCGAATTCCAGCCCCTTAGCTAAGAACGACGGCACGATGATCACGCCAGGTGCCAGTCGTTGATTTTCAGACTGGATCAAGGTGGCTTTGACCCCAGCCTCGCTTAACTCGTTGGCTAAATGACGACAATCAGCTAACGACTTGCCAATAATCGCCGTGGCTTCCTGCTCGTTGTTGTTAGCCTGCAGCTGTTTGATGAGCCGCTGTAACGTCGCCTGCTTATCCGGCTGAACGCTAATCACCGGTAAGGCACCATTCCGGTCGAAGGCTTTCACTGCTTCACCATTTACCAGAATATGGCGGGTAAAGTCGGTGATTTGAGCCGTTGAACGGTAAGATTGGGTTAACTGCACAACCGTCGTCTTTTCTGGATCAAACATGGTACTCAGTTCGCTCAGCAGCGTCTTGCTGTTTTCCTTGGTGAAAATAGCTTGGTTCAAATCACCCAGCAACGTGAACTTAGCCCGCGGAAAACTGAACTTCAGGTAAGCCAACTGGAACGGCGTGTAGTCTTGAATTTCATCAATAAAGACGTAGCGCATGTCCTTTTCGCCCTTGTGACCCGTCATCTTATCATATAGGTACAGGTATGGCGAAATGTTACTCAAGGTCATCTTAGAGTGCTTAATATCGGCAACGGTACGCTCAACGCTGGCCTTCCAGTCAGCCTTGGTAATGCCGTACTCGTCAAGGTTGATAATTGCAGGAATGCTACGCAGCATATGAACCATCTGACCGTTGATACTCAAGAACCGGTTGCGGACAACGGCTTGTCGAATGGGCGCAAAAGCCTTCATAACGATCTTTCTGGCGTAGAATTTGTATTCCTTGTCAGCGTCTTCGATTTCTTGCGGGTCTTCACCCTTCATTTGATTCATTTGTTCCTGACTCAAATCCTGAACGGCTTCTTCGACCCACTTGGCCCGCATCTCGGAACTGATCCGGCGATTAAGCATCTTGATCAGCTGCTCGCGAGTACCATCTAGGCGGTTGAATAAGCGATAATTTTCATTAAAACTATAGTAGATTTCGTGAATTTTTTCCTTGGTAAAGAACGGTTTCCCCTTAAAATTAATGTTCCGGAAAATCATGTCTTCTTTTTCCAGATGGTTAGCGTAGGCGGTAACGGCGTTGTAAAAAGCCAAACTGCCCTTTAGTGCATCGATCCGTTTTTCAGCATCGCTGTAATCTTCGCTGAACCGCTGTGCTAAAGTTTCCACTGCCATTTTTGGCAAGCGGTGGCCAGTGTACTGGTAATAGGTCATCTGGACCATATTTTGTTCACCCAGTTCAGGCAGCACTTGGTCGATATAATCGTTAAATAACTGGTTAGGTGAGAATAAGATAACTTGACCAGACGTTAATTTCCCCCGGTAACGGTAAAGCAGCCAAGCTACCCGTTGCAGAACAGCGGCCGTTTTACCAGAACCCGCTGCCCCTTGAACGAACAGTAAGTCCGACTTGGTGTCCCGGATAATCTGGTTCTGCTCTTTTTGAATGGTGGTGACGATACTCTTCATCTTAGTATCAGACTGTTCACTCAACGCATCCAACAGCATCTGATCACCAACGGCTTCTTCGGTATCGAACACCGTCTTGATGGTGCCATCTTCGATCTGGAACTGACGCTTTAACTTAAGATTAACAGTTTGTTCCCCATCAGGCGTCTGGTAGGTAACATCGCCTAAACCGCCATCATAATAAACACTAGAAATCGGCGCACGCCAGTCATATACTAGAAATCGATCAGGTTCATCCGAAAAAGAAGCCAGTCCGATATAGATCGACTCCGTTTTGGGTTCGCCTTCTTCGTGGAAATCGATCCGCGCGAAATAGGGGGTCTTTTCCATTTTCTTCAACGTCTTCAGTTCGTCAGTAGCGTGCTGCCAGCTATTTTGACGTTCATTAAGCTGCTGTTGCTGCTGATGAACCGACAGGCCGGTTTCCATAATACCCTCGTACGAATCGGTTTTAAGCCGTAATTCGTTAACCAGGTTATCACGAATACCCGCTTCGCCTGCCTTAGCGTTGTCGATCCGTTCTTGCGACTTAACCTGAGCAATCTTGATTTTATCAATCACCACATTTAAATGTGCTTGTTCTTGCTGTTTAATCGTATCTGCCATAGCGCCCTCCAGTCGTAAATTCGATATTAAAGTATATCACTAATTGCACCCGATAAGAACAATCTAGCTTCATTATTCCCTAAATGATTCGAGGTATTATGATGGATCAAATCTCATTAGTTATTATTCTGTTAGCCGCGCTGGCCATTCCACTGATTATGGCGCGGTTCAAACTCACTTTGTTGCCCACCGCAGTAGTGGAAATCATCGTCGGGGTCGTTTTGGGTCCCAGCCTGTTGAATCTGATTCACGCGAACGATACCCTCAGCATGCTGAAGGACGTCGGTGTGATCGTCCTGTTGTTCCTCAGTGGGCTGGAAATCGACTTTAGTCTGTTCAGCCGCAAACGTAACGACCTGACGCCGCTAGAGCAAAAACAATCCGCCACTGCACCGAAGTACTCACCCGTGTTCATCGCCTTTATGTCCTATGGCTCGATCGTGGTAATGGCCGCCATGATTGCTTTCTTATTGAAACTTTCCGGCATGTTCTCCGACATCTGGTTAGCCATGATTTTATTCATGACCATCTCTTTGGGTATTGTGATCGCCGCACTGAAGGAAAAGGAACTCTTAAGTAAACCCTTTGGTCAAACGATCCTGCTGATTTCGGCGCTGGGCGAAGTGGTGCCCATGATTGGCTTGACCTTTTACGCATCCGCCTACAGTCCCACCGCTAAATCGCTGTGGCTACTCTTGTTGATCCTGCTAGCTGCTGGCTTGCTCGTCTGGCGGTTTCAACCCTTCTTCAAGTTCTTTGACCGCATCAATAAATCAACCACGCAGTTGGACGTTCGGCTATCGTTTTTCGTCATCGTCTTGTTAGTTACCATTGCTGAATCAGTGGGTGCTGAGGGCATCTTAGGAGCGTTCTTAGCCGGTATCGTCATCAAGTTACTGGAACCGCACGAAGAAACCAAGGTGCGACTGGATTCCATCGGCTACGGCTTCTTTATCCCCATCTTCTTTATTATGAGTGGTGTGAGTTTGAACCTGCGAACCTTGCTGGCTGATCCGAAAACGCTGATCTTGATTCCCGTTTTCTTGATTGCCTACCTGGTTGCCAAAGCAGCTATTTGGCCGATTTTACGGTTGCGGTTCACCAACGGTAATGCTTTTGCCGGTACCGCCATGAGCAGTACCACCTTAACCGTTGTTTTGGCAGTCCTGCAAGTTGCTGAACACCTGCACCGGATCACCGCTCAGCAATCGGGGGCTTTCCTGCTGGCCGCCATCCTCACTTGTATCATTGGCCCCATCACCTTCAACCGGCTATACCGTGCTGAAGCTGCTGACAGCAAGCCGCTTAACGTCCACTTTATCGGCACTAATTTGCTCACCGTTCCCGTAGCGCAACAGTTGACTAAACACGGCTACGACATTCACATGTACACGGATCAGGAACGCAACTACCGCGCCTTTAATAGTGAAATCGACGTTCATTTGCTAGAAAACCTGGTTCCGGATGACTTGGTTGCTGCCGACGTGTTTGATACTGATATGATCGTTTTGGGTCAGAGTAACTCTAAGGAAAATTACCGCTTGGCTAAATCGGCCAAACAATATGGTGTCCCACGGGTAATTGCCCGCTTCGAAGACCCTAACATCCTCGATGAACGAAAGGATACCTTGGTGAAAATGGGGGTGGAAGTCTTTAGCACTCCCGATGTGCAAATCAGCATGCTGCGCAGTTTGATTGAAACCCCATCGACGCTGGAGTTACTCACTTCTACCGAAGCTGGCGTTTACGAAGTTCAGCTGCGCAACCACAAGTACGTGGATATCCAGATCCGCAACCTGCCCTTCATTGATGACATCACCATCGCACAGATCTACCGCGAAAAACGGTTCGTTCGGCCTAGTGGCGACACCCCGCTGAAGCTTAATGACCGGATTCTCTTCACCAGCAGCAAGCAGCAATCTGCTCAGATTCGTCGTGAACTGGGCAAATTAAACTAATTTTAAGACATTTATTTGGAGGCAATTTTTTGGCTAATTTTGACATTTACTTCGTCCGTCATGGACAAACTATTTTGAACAAGTACCACCGGATTCAAGGCTGGATCGACGCCGCACTAACTGATAAGGGTGTGCAAGATGCAAAAGCTGCAGGTCAGCGACTAGCACACATTCCTTTCACCAAGGCGTATACCAGCGATTCCGAACGTGCCCAACACACGGCCGAATATATCTTGGCCGTCAATAGCGGCACGGTAACAAAGGCCACTATTGCCCCGGCATTCAAAGAAGAAAACTTCGGCTATTTCGAAGGTAATGATGAAAACCAAACTTGGCATATGATCGGCGGTCCTGATGGCAACGATACGTTTAACGCCATGATTGCCGCTTACACCATCGAAGGCGTGAAGGACCGCATCGCGGCTCAAGACCCCTTTAACGATGCTGAAGACAACGCTCGGTATTGGGCGCGGCTACAACCTGGTTTCGACATGTTAATGCGGGACTGCGTTGATGGCGACAAGGTATTAGTAACCAGTCATAGCACCACCATCCGCAGCATCGTTTCCCGCTTCCAGCCGGATATCAACGTTGCCATTTCAGCACTTAACGGTTCAGTGACCAAGTTGAAAGTACGCGGTGATGATATTTCGGTTGCGTACTATAACCGGGTTGATGATCAACTGGATTAATGCAAAACAAAGCTCTCGCTATTAAAGCAGAAATTGCTTTAATGACGGGAGCTTTTTCATGTTAACCCTATAATGTTCCTAAAAATTGATCTAACACAGCCTGAAATTGTTCCGGATCTTCATACTCCATCCCATGGCCGACATCCGTTAAAACGGCGGCCTGTCCATTCTTCACTAATTTTGCCGATTCAGTTGCGTGCGCACTTGGCCAAAACGGACTGTGATCAGCTGCCATGAATAACGTGGGCACCGTCACCGTTTGTAAGATTCCGCGCCAGTCAGCCCATGCATGGTCCAATAGTAACGGCTTAGTCATCTCTAGCGTATATGTATTGTCATTGGTCTCGGCTGCCACCGCCTTCATAATAGCCATCACTTCCGGCGTAACGTCCTTGTAAAACGGACTATCCAGTGGCGCGTCAAAGAAGGTCCCCATATTTGCCGTGGTTAACTTGTACATCCCGGTCTGCCAGTCATCATCGTTGACCATCTTGGGCGTTTGGTCCACGTTCACAAAGGCGCCTAACTGGGCATCGCCAAACAAGGATATGTAGGCCATCACAGTTGAACCACCCATGGAATGGCCCACAACGATGGGATTCTTTAATTGCAAACTCTCGATTAAATCGTGCAGATCTTCGCCTTGACGTGCCATGGTTTTGTTATATGTAGGTGAAACCGTGTTGCCATTGAAGCGACGTTCCATACCAATTACGCGGTAGCGGTCCTTATAATATTCAGCTTGCGGCAGCCAAGTTTGGGCGCTGGCTCGATAACCGGCAATGAAAACTAGGGGCTGCCCCTCACCTTCGTCAAAGTATTCCAACGTTGCGCCATCACTGGTCGTAAACTGATGCATCGGTAATAAGTTCATATCACCACTCCTTTTATTAGATTATTAAAATCATATTAGAAAACAAACGTAAAGTCAATCCTACTTCCGCTTTTCAAGTACAATGTTGGTAACGATCACCAATCTATTTGTTTGCACTCAATCAGCGTGAGTGCTACATTAGCGAACAGACTAAATCAGCTCGAATGATAGGGGGAAATGCCATGGCTGATAAACAAGCGGCTGATCAAGCAGACGGCTCATTAATGGAAATGTTTCGTTTTGTCTTCAGTAAGGTACTTAAAAAACGATGGTTACTGGTGTTAAACGTCTTTGCGCTCACCGTGATTACCTTACTGCAATTCGTGATGCCGCAGATTGAACAGTTCATCATTGATAAAGTAATCCCGCAACGCAACTTCCAGTGGCTTTTTGGTGCCATCGCCATCCTCTTACTGGCAGCTATCATACTGGGCGTGTTCACCTACATCTCCACTTACTACATGAGTGTCATGAGTCAAAACGCCATTACTGACTTGCGGAATCAGTTGTATGAATACTTATTAAAATTAGATACCAGCTTCTTCGAATCCAGTAAAACCGGTGACTTAATGACCCGGTTGACTAGTGACATCAATAACCTGCAAAGCCTCATTTCAGCTAATATGCTAAACATGGTCGGTAATCTATTTACGTTTGTGGGCGTGCTGGCGTTGATTTTCTACATCAACTGGCAAATGGCATTGGCCGTTAGTCTCACCTTCCCACTCATGTTCATCGTCTACCGGGTATTTCGGGTTCGCATTCGCACCGCGTTCATGAACGCACGGCGCTCACAAGCCAGAATGTCGAACCAGATGCAACAAACCTTGACTCAAATCGATCTTATCAAGAGCTTTAATAGTGAAAATATTGAAGCTAAACGATTTGACCACTTTGCCGACACCAACCGAAAGGACATGATCACAGCTGGGCGTAATCAAGCCATCTTCTCACCTTTAATTGACGGCATCAACACGTTGGGCATCGCGATTGTCCTGTCGTTAGGGGCTTACTTCATCATCAAAGGACAACTCACGGTGGGGGCGTTAGTCGCTTATCTTAGCTACGTTGCCATGGTTCAGTCACCGATTCAGGCTTTCACCCGGCTACTGAACCAACTGCAGCAGTCACTGGTTTCCTATGGCCGAATCCAGTCGATCCTGCAGGAGAAGCCACAGGTACTAAATGCAGCGGACCCTAAGCCCTTTCCGCAACTTTCCAAGGGAATTACCCTCAGTCACGTTAACTTTAATTACGACGCAGCTAAAGCCCCTGATAAGCATGATACAACGTTAACCGATATTAGCTTTACGATTCCATATGGCAAGACCACTGCGTTAGTCGGCCGGTCAGGCTCTGGTAAAACGACGATTACTCGGCTTATTGACCGCTTTTACGATTTAGACAGCGGCAGCATCACGATTGATGATCTGCCAATTCAGTCCATCGATATTGTCTCACTACGTCAAAACATCGCCATTGTTTCCCAAGATATCTTTATTATTGATGGTAGCATCCGCAACAATATTTTGTATGGCCGCCCAGACGCTTCCGATGATGACATTTGGCAAGTAGCGAAGCTGGCAGACCTAGATACTTTTATCCGGGGATTGCCCGATCAACTCGATACACAGGTTGGTGAACGGGGTGTTAAGCTCTCTGGCGGACAGAAACAGCGGGTTTCAATTGCGCGAGCGCTATTGAAGAATGCCCCCATCATCATTTTGGATGAAGCCACCGCTAGTCTGGATAATCAGTCTGAAAAAGCCATTCAGCATGCTTTGAATAACCTTTTAGCATCTCGGACGTCTTTGGTCATCGCTCACCGATTATCTACCATCCACGATGCGGATCAGATTATTGTGCTGGAAAACGGCCGTGTGGTTGAGACCGGGACACATGAAGGTTTGTTGGAGGCTGATGGCGCTTATAAGAAGTTGTATGATGCGCAGTTTGAATAGTCGTTCACTTTTACGTAGCTAAAACACTTTTACTCGGCCGTGTATCTTGAATCTTATGTAGCCGTAACGCGCTCAAGAACTCAGAGCCCGGCCGTGTAACGAAAAAAGAAGGTACGTCCTCAAGTTCAAGGACCTACCTTCTTTTTTCGTTACACTCTGGGCTCTACCCGAGTTCTTTTACTCTCAGTCCCATTGACTTCGCTCTCTCCTGATACATCGGGATCTCATCCTGACTGCACTGGACATAGTGATGGGGCACAATTTCAACTAATTCACGTTTTTTGGAGCCATCCTCGTACTTCGGATCATACTTGATCTGTGTCCGCGTCCGCTCATACTCCGGATCTGGTACCGGTACCGCTGACAGCAGACTTCTAGTATAGTCATGCAACGGATGATTGTAGACTTCATCCGACGTACCGACCTCCAGCATCCGGCCATAATGCAAGACACCGATTCGATCCGAGATGTACTTCACCATGGATAAATCATGGGCGATGAACAAGAAGGTTAACTTCCGCTCACGCTGCAGCTTCTTAAGGAGATTAACCACTTGGGCTTGAATAGAAACGTCCAAGGCGGAAATCGGTTCGTCAGCAATGATGAACTTCGGTTGCACAGCAAGTGCTCGCGCAATCCCAATCCGTTGCCGCTGCCCACCTGAGAATTCGTGAGGATACCGGCTAGCATGGTCGCGGTTCAAGCCAACAGTTGCCAGCAAATCGGCCACTTGTTTGCTACGGTCGGCATCATTTTTAGCTAAATGATTAATGTCGATACCTTCAGCCACGATATCTTTGACCTTCATCCGTGGATTCAGTGACGCATATGGATCTTGAAAAATCATCTGCATGTCACGGCGAAATTGCTGCATTTTTTGCTTATCCTTCATGCCAATGATTTCTTGCCCGTTAAACTTAATCGAGCCGCTAGTTGGTCGATATAAATGAATGATGGCACGACCAGTAGTGGTCTTACCAGAACCGGATTCGCCAACCAGCCCAAAGGTTTCACCCTCATAAATATCGAAGGAAATATCGTCAACAGCCCTAACTTCATCGCGCTTGCCAACGTTGAAATACTGTTTCAAATGACTGACTTCAAGCACTTTTTTAGCGTTATCAAGCTCCATTATTGCTGTTCCTCCTCTTCTTCGATTTGATGATGCTGTTTAGCTTCTTTTTGCATGGCCGCAAACTTAGCTTGCCGCTGAATAATCTGTTCCGGCGGTGTCACTTTTGGTGCGTCCGGATGCAATAACCATGTGGCAGCATAATGAGTATCAGAAACCTTGAAGAACGGTGGTTCCTGTTCCGTATCGATCTTTAACGCGTAAGGATCCCGCGCCGCAAAGGCATCACCCTTGGGTGGATCGAGTAAGTCTGGCGGCGTCCCTGGAATTGAAGCCAACTCGCCACTGTCAGTATCAAGCGTTGGCATTGAGCTTAACAGCCCCCAAGTGTAAGGGTGCTTTGGGTTATAGAAGATTTCATCCACGGTCCCATACTCAACGATCTTGCCAGCATACATAACGGCAACCCGATCAGCCATCCCAGCAACCACGCCCAAATCATGGGTGATGAAAATAATGGAAGTTGAGATTTTGTCCTGCAATTCACGCATTAAATCCAAGATTTGTGCCTGAATCGTCACGTCCAAAGCAGTCGTAGGCTCATCAGCAATCAGGATTTCCGGATAATTGATCAGCGCGATGGCAATCACAATCCGTTGCCGCATCCCACCTGAAAATTGGTGCGGATAGTCGTTGATTCGGTTTTCTGCGTCAGTGATACCAACCAGCTTCATCATTTCCAGAGCTTGCGCCATGGCTTTATCTTTTTTAACACCTTTATGAATCATCAGCGGTTCAGCAATTTGACGGCCGATTCGCATAGTTGGATCCAACGAGGTCATCGGATCTTGGAAGATTTGCGCAATTTTAGCACCACGTAAACCTTCTAGTTGCTTCTGTGACATTTTTAGCACGTCTTTATCATGGAATTGAATGGTGCCACCCTCAACCACCGCGTTATTTGCCAGCAACCCCATGATTGAACGGGTAGTGACCGTTTTACCAGAACCGGATTCACCAACGATGGCTAAGGTTTCACCCTTCTTCAGGTCAAAACTGACATCACGAATAGCTTTAACCGTCCCAGCATAGGTGTTGAAGTTGATTTTGAGGTGGTCGACCTTCAAAATAGTTTCTTTACTTTGCATAGTTTCACTTCACCTACCCTTTCGTTTGTGGATCAAAGGCGTCACGCAGACCATCGGCGAAGATGTTAAAGGCAATCATGATCACAGACAGTACAATGGCTGGATACCACATTTGATATGGCAAAAATTGAAAGTTTTTCTGACCATCGTTCAGCAATGTCCCAAGTGATGCTTGTGGTGCACTGATCCCGATACCAACGAATGACAGGAAGGCTTCGAAGAAAATAGCACTTGGAATGGTGAACATAGTTTGAATGATGATGATACTGGAGAGGTTGGGTAGTAAGTGCTTGAAGGCAATCTTGATTGAACTTTCACCCAACGTCTTCGCCGCCAGCACGTATTCCTGTTCCTTTAACTCCAGCGTTTGCGCCCGTATCAGCCGCGCCATTGTCGTCCAACTAGAAAACGCAATGGCCAAGGTAATTGATGACATACCGGGTTTTAGAATTAAAATCAGCAGCACAACCACAACCAGGGTTGGAATTGACATAATGATTTCAATCACACGTTGCATAAAGTTGTCGATCCAGCCGCCCTTCCAGCCGGAAAAGAGACCGAAAGTGACACCAATCAACAGGTCAACGGCAGTGGCAACGATAGCAACTGTCAGGGAAATACGCGTCCCAAAGAGAATTCTGGATAGCATATCACGACCAAGATAATCGGTTCCTAACCAATAGTGCACACCAGCACCGGCACCAGCAGCTTGATAAGCATTCACCCGGCTACCAGCTTGAACCAGTGTCCCGTTAATCCCATTAATATTGACGCCCGGCCATTTTGGCGGTAAGTTTGCCAGTTGCGGGTTAACAGCATTAGGATTATGCGGTGAGAAGAACGCTGATCCAAACGCTAAAACAAAGAAGATCACGAGGATGATCATCGCAATAATGGCGCTTTTATTCTTTTTTAAGCGACGCCATGCATCCTGCATAAACGTCAAGTTAGGCGCCGCAATTTTTTCACTGTCGAGATGTTTTGACTTATCAAGAGGTTCAAAACTATCTGCAGGAAGCTTTACTTCATCAGCCATTTTTTTGCCTCCTAATTAATTACTCTTGCCAGAAATTCGAATTCGAGGATCAATAATACCGTAAACGATATCGGTGATCAGCAGCACCACCATCAGCATGACACTATAGACGATGGTAACAGCCATGATGGTTGGGTAATCGTTGGTCAGGATCGACTTAACGAATTGCTCACCAATACCTGGAATGGAGAAGATGTTTTCAATCACCATTGAACCAGTCATGATGTTAACTGCCAACGGCCCCATGATGGTGACCACTGGAATCAAACTGTTCCGCAGTGCATGGTGATAAATGACTCCCCATTTACTCAGCCCCTTGGCTCTGGCCAGCTCGATATAATCGGAATTCAGCACGTCCACCATTTCCGTCCGCGTAAACCGCGCCGTATCCGCAAACGGTGACGCGGCCAACGCAATTGTTGGCAAAACAGTGTAGGAGAACCCGCCCCAATCGGCAATTGGGAACCACTGTAATTTCAACCCAATAAAGTACTGCAGTAAAACGGCCAGCACGAAACTTGGGATTGAAATACCCAAAATGGAAACAATCGTGGTGGTGGTATCTACCCAAGTGTTCTTCTTAATGGCACCCAAAGCACCAACTAAGATTCCGGGAATCACACCAATGATCATTGCTTGAAGCCCTAACAAAAGTGAGGGTCCGATCCGGCTTGAAATCAAGTAAGAAACCGGTTGATCACTAAATTGGAAGGAAGTCCCAAAGTTCCCCTGGAAAACACCGCCAACGTAAATCAAATATTGCTGCCAGACGGGCTTAGTTAACCCATACTGCTTTAAAATCAGGTGTTGCTGCGATGGTGACAGCTTTTGCTGGTTCTGCAGCGGTGTCCCTGGTAATAGTTTCATCAGAAAAAACGTGACCGTGATGACGATGAATAAAGTTAATAGCAGATAAAAAATCCGCTTCAATAAATATTTCGCCATGAAAATACCTCTCATTCTACTTACTATTTAACATCATTACACTTTTCCAAAAAGATGTAAAAACAAGGATGGGCATCCGCTCAGCTTTATCTTCACTAAAATACGGGTTACTGGTGACTAGAAACATACGCTCGGCTAAAGTCCCATTGCGCACCGGTGAGAAAATACTGAACGCCGTGAACGTAAGGTTTCAGCAATTGCGCTTGGGTTCGCTGATATAACGGTACAATGCCCTGTTGCTGCATCAACGTCTTCTCGGCGTTCACCAAATCGTCCCACCGGGCATCTGGATCATTTGCATCTCGACCCTCAGCGTTTTTCACGTCCGTATCGTAAGTCTTGTTTTGCCAACGCCCACGATTGTAAGCGTTGTTGGACGTAAATAAGGAACTAAACGAGATGGCATCCGGAAAATCAGCGATCCAACCACCCACCACCATGTCAAAGTCACCTTCAGTGGAACGGGAAAGCCGCACGTTGAATGGCACGGTAACCGTCGTCAGTTTCAGTCCAGGCAGTTTTCCCAGCTGGCTTTGAATAAATTCAACGGTTTTCTTACCGTTGGGCGTGTCATCCGCTAATAGATTCAACGAAATACTTGATTGGCCAGATTGCTGCAGAGCTTGTCGCCACAATGCTCGTGCTTTGGTTAAATCATAAGTCGTCCCCGATTTAACGTAGGCCGCATCAGCAAAATCAGTCCCATCCTTTTTCGCCAGATTCTGAGGAACTAGTCCCTTGGGCGCTTGAGAACCATCAGCTAAAATATTATGGGTTAAGGACCGTTTATCAATCGCTAATGAAATGGCCTTCCTGGCATTTAAATTATTCTTGAAGAACCCGTTTCGCTGATTGAACTCCAGATAGAACATGGAAGCAGAACCTCTAATATGTATATCAGGCGAGGTTTTAAGGTGCCTGTACTGTGTGCCGTCCGTCATCAGCTCATCAACTTTACCGGTCTGATACTGACTGAGCCAAGTTCCCTGATCCTTGATCACCCGGTATTTAACTGCTTTTAGCTTGGTTGCCTTCGCGTTCCAGTACTGATCATTCTTTTTCAACGTCCAGGTATCGTTAGTCCCATCCCAGCCAGCCAGCATAAACGGGCCGTTATAAACGGCATTACCAGATCGGGTCGCGTATCTGGCGCCATACTTGTTAACGACTTGCTGGTTCTGTGGTAGAAACGCTTGGGAAGCCACTAGGTACTTAAAATAGCTCTGTGGTCGTGATAGCGTTACCACTAACTGATACTTACCATGAGCCGCTACCCCCAGTTTAGAGGGGGCTTTTTCGCCCTTATTGACGGCATCATAGTTCTTAACGTGATTATAGAGGTAAGCAAACTGGGCTGCCGTACTCGGCTTAACCGTTCGGCGCCAACCATAAACAAAGTCAGCAGCCGTTACCGGTGCCCCATTACTCCATTTAGAATGCCGCAAATCAAAGGTCCAAGTCTTACCGTCCTTTGACACATGGTAAGTTTTGGCAACGCCTGGTCTGAGTTTCGACCCCTGCCCAATTCGAAGCAACCCTTCGTCAACGTTGTTCAATGCACCACCACTGACGACATCCGTTGATTTTGAGGGATCCATGGTCGGCAGATCAGCAGCTTCCACCCAATGCAAGGTTTGATCATCGGTTAACTGTCGCTTGTTTTTAGATCCACATGCGGAAAATAAGAGCAAAGAGGCCCCTGAAATAGCTGCTAATGTTAAAGTCTTACTAAACTGCATCGCCATTTCACTCCCTCAAATTCTGGATAAACGCACAAGCATAATTATTAAGATTCGTGATATATATTGTATATTAGAAAAACATTAAAATCAATGCTGTTTTATCATCTGAGCCATTTAACACGGGTAAACTTTGGAATTTTTATTGCAAAAATTGCATATATTTTCGCTTATTCGAATATCTTTTCGTTCAATAAGTTAATTGGAAAGACCTGAATTTATCTTCCAATGAATAAAAAGCTCTCATTATTGTAAACTGACCGATACTAAAAATCAATTGTGCAAAAGCTATTCATACGTAATGGCTATTGGGGCTGTGACATCCGTCCATATTTAGCTTCTTATCTGAAATAAGATAAAAATTTGTTTTTGTTCAATCCTTTTATCTAGCTAAATCGGTTTCACAACTCAGATTCCAGTCATTTAACGTAAACAATGTGTATGGTCGAAATACACATTGTTTACGTTAAATTCTGGAATCTACCGAGTTGCTTCACACTCTCATGTTATACTGAAGCTAAACAATTAAGGATGGTGACAACATGGATAACAGCGAACTTGTGCCGGTCATTAACATTGGCCTCAATACAGGACGCTACAACTTTGATTACGCCATGGAAGAGTTAAAAGCCTTATCAGAAGCTAATCATATGAACGTGGTGGAAACCACTGTACAAAATCTCAGTCAGCCGGTTGCCGGAACCTACTTTGGAACTGGTAAAGTTGAAGAATTACGTGATATCGTTGTTGATGCTGGTGCTGAAATCGTGGTGGCTAACGATGAACTAACACCTAGCCAAATCAGAAACCTGGAAAAAGTCGTGAAGGTCCCCGTGATGGATCGAACTGGGCTCATTTTGGCCATCTTCGCTAACCGGGCGCAAAGCCGCGAAGCCAAGCTGCAAGTTGAATTGGCTAAGTTACAGTATCAAATGCCCCGGCTGCACACCGCAATGAACCAACGACTAGACCAACAAACGGGGACTAGTGCTGGTGGTGGTTTCACCAACCGTGGTGCCGGTGAAGCTCAGATTGAATTAAACCGGCGAACCGTTCAGCGTCAGATCAATCACGTTCGGCATGAACTGAAAGAAGTCGACAAATCAGCGTCCGTCAAACGACAGCAACGTGAACGGGTCCAATTACCTAACGTGGCACTCATCGGTTATACCAACGCAGGCAAATCAACCATTATGAACGAGTTGATCAAACGCTACGGCATGAACGAAGATAAACAAGTCATGGTTAAGAATATGCTCTTCGCTACCTTGGATACCAGCGTTCGCCAACTACAATTCGATGATTCAAAGAAGTTATTGCTGAGCGACACGGTTGGCTTTGTTTCCCAACTACCAACTACTCTAGTGGAAGCTTTCAAGTCTACCTTGTATGAAGCCGCCAATGCTGATCTGTTAATTCAAGTCGTGGACTACTCCAGCCCTAACCGGATCGATATGATGTCTACTACCAAGAAAACCTTAACTGAAATCGGTGTCCCTGATTTACCAATGGTCACCGTTTACAATAAGGCCGATCTGACAGACAACGAGTATCCGTCTCGAGCTGGCGACGAAATCGTAGTTTCAGCTAAAGATCCCGCCTCAATTGACCTGCTAGTTCAAGTCATTAGAGAAAAAGTCTTTAAAAACTACGTCATCGCCACTTTCCTGATTCCGTTTGAAAAGGGTGACATTGTTTCGTATCTAAACGAACACGCCAGCGTTAAGTCGACGGATTACCTTGAAAATGGCACCAAGATTGAAGCTGAAGTGACCAATGTTGACTATCAGCGCTTTGAACAGTATGTTTTAGAAGAAGAATGATTCAGTCATGTAACGCAAACAAGCCATTTCGACATTTTTTGTCGGAGTGGCTTGTTTGCGTTACATGACCGGAATCTGAGTTGCAGGGCATATTTTGGCTAGATTAAAGTCTAGAGGAGTGAATGTCTTTTACGTCTCCACATCTCTAATGGAAAGCGCTTGACCTCGTCCAGTATTTATCATTGACCAAATAGTAGGTTGAAGTTTGACCATTTGATACGGACACCCGCGTCGCCCGTTGCGTGATACTAACTGGTTTAGAGCCTAAGTCGGCAGTTGTCCCAGCAAGTTTAGCCAGTTGCGGGTCGTTAAATACCTTGGTGTACATTGTATATTTTTTGATTGGGCTCAGAGATTGGACGTAAGGGGCGTACTTAATCGCATCAAACTGCAGTGCTCCTGAACGAACCCAATACTTCCGTGCGTTTGGATTTGAACTAAAACGAATTCGGTACCATTTGCCACTGTCAGCCGTAGCTCGCATATCAACATAGACGATGCCCGATTTCTTGGCGTTAGACCAACCATCGCGCTGACTATAAATGTACCAGCCTGCGTGGCCGCGAACATGATTATACAAACTGTACTTTTTAGCTGCTTGAGTGGTTAACTTGGCGTACTGGCTGTTATAACCAGAAGTATATGATTCTTTCTTGTTAGTGGCTTTATTGGCTTTGTACTTACCCGTCAATTTTTGTAATTTCGAGGTGTTCTTCATATCAGAAGGTTTGACTGTCACGTTTTTATTATTAGTATTGGAACTTACTGTCATGTCACTAGAATTCATTCCAGCGCTTAACACAAACGGAATCTTACTCTTTGAACTGGTAATTTTATTACCTTTAACCTTCACACCGGTGATTCCATCACCCTTTGAATTATCAAAGTAAACATACCGATTATTAGGATCAAGGTTGACGAATTTATTATTCGTAATCTGGATGTTCGACATCTTCACAATTGGCGAAATGTTATAAATCCGAATGTAGTTACCCGAGCCTAAAGCACCCTTATTTTCAAAGGTATTATTGCTGATATATAAGTTTGAAACACAAACGAAATGAATGTTTGCCCCGTCAGCACTCAACAGTGGTTTAGCATCCTGCACGTAATTGTTTGTAAAGTGGATATCGTGAATAATGCCACCGGCACCGTTGGCGTAGAGCGCATGCTGCCCAATTGGGTTTGGTGCAAATGACTTCACTGAACCAGACTTATTGGAAAGCGGTACAAATCTATTCTTAGTCACGTTAACATTGTAAGACGGTAAGTTATCATACACATCTCCTGGTTCGTGATATGACATGGCTTTATGGTTAGAATAGTCAACTTGAATCGCTTCTTTATAGTCGGTTTGCGCGTTAAATCCGGTGAAGATTGAATTCTTAACGTTAACATCGTGACTACCATCAATATCAAGATAGTGCCCGGTTGGTGATTCAGCGTTTTCAAAGATACAGTTATTAAAAGTTACGTATTTAGCATGATGAATTGATTGTACGAAAATACTTTGTCCATCCGACTTGTTGTAGTCACCACGGAAGGTTGCGTTATTCCACGTAATGTGACTGATCCCGCCGTTGTAACCGCCTTTGGGACTGGGATAAACAAAAGCCATCCGATCACCATCTTTGATCGTAAACTCGGCACCCTTATCAAAATCAAAGGTTATATATGAATGCAGCACGATGGCATCTAGCTCAGCATTCGTAAATAAGTAGTTGCCCTTTGGAACGTGAATCGTGGCGTTCTCATCGGCATTATCGATGATCTGTTGGAGCTTGGCACTATTATCGGTTTTGCCGTTTCCGACCATTCCCTGGTCCTTCACGTTGATGCTTTGATCCGCGTGCGCCACAATAGCCGGGTCCAAAGGTGAATTATTTTGTCCAAGCTGTGCAAACCCGACGCTCATAGTAAGTCCAAAAGCGATGGTTCCTAACATTAATTTCCTTAGTTTATTCATATGCATCCTCTCCCAAACGCAAAATATCTCTCAAGATTAGGATACCAAAAAATTGCGAATTAGGTTTAACTATTTCAAATATATCAGTTAAACGTGTTCACCAAGACAGAGACCTGCATAGAACGAGCCCCCACCCTAAATCCAAGTTCGGGATTTATCTGGTGCTTTGCTGTTATCTAGACTAAACGTGTTCACCAAGGCAGAGACCTGCACAGAACAAGCCCCCACCCTAAATCCAAGTTCGGGATTTATCTGGTGCTTTGCTGTTATCTAGACTAAACGTGCTCACCAAGGCAGAGACCTGCACAGAACAGCACCCCATCACAAATCCAAGTTCGGGATTTATGATGGGGTGCTGTTCTGCTCCAGTCTCTAAGCGCCTTGGTTCACACTCTTTTACATTAACTCATTCTTCTATCCAACGACCGTGACAACAGCGACAATGCATAACATACAATGAAGTACATAATGGCAATCATCAGGAACATCGGTAAAATATACGTTGAGTTTTGACCATAAACGATTTGCGCGTTATGCATCAAATCTGGCAACACGATAATAGTCGCCAGTGACGTATCCTTAATCAGTGAAATAAATTGACTCACCAACGCTGGAATCATCTTTTTCATGGCTTGAGGCAAGACCACGTGATACATGGCTTGCCCATAAGATAAGCCGTTCGCTCTGGCACCTTCCATTTGACCGGGGTCAACGGCTGCAATACCTGAACGGACGATTTCAGCAATCATCGTTGATTCAAAGACCGTCATGGCTAAAATCGTTGCCCACACACTGCTGGGACGAAAGCCTAAGTTTGGTAAACCAAAGTAGGTAAAGAAGATAATCAGCAGCAACGGCAAGTTACGAATAATATCGATAAACAAACCAACAATCGGTGAAACAATCTTGATATTGACGTAACGCACAATGCCCAAAATCGAGCCTAGAACGTAACTGCCAAGAATCGAGACTACGGATACAGCCACCGTAATCCAAAGGCCCTGAAGCAAATAATGAATGTTGATCCATGAGTATGCATTAATAAAGTCTTTCATGACTGCACCCCCCTAGGCTAATTTCTTTTCGAGATAACGCATCCAGTAACTTAACGGTAACGTGATGATCAGATATAAGATACCAATGCAAATGTAAGTACTCATGGTATTCAATGAATCTGACGCAATCACGTTTCCTTGATACATCAGGTCAAAGCCAGCAACGAAGGCTAGGACTGATGAATTTTTAACTAAGTTGATAAACTGGTTGCCCAGTGGTGGAATGACGTAACGAAAGGCTTGTGGCAAAACAATGTAGCGCATTGACTGCCACCAAGATAACCCATTGGCTCGGGCACCTTCCATTTGCCCAGGATCCACTGAATTAATCCCAGAACGAACCGTCTCAGCGATAAAGGCTGACGTATAAATAGTCAGGCCAATTGTTCCGGCGGTAAACCCGTTGATCTTCGCAATAAACATGGGAATTACCACAAAGAAAAACATGGTGATAACCAGCAACGGAATGTTCCGGAACACTTCAATGTAGATCCGCGCAATGACTCGTAAAAACTTGATTGGTGTGGTTTCAAAAATGGCAAACATCGATCCAATAATCAAACTAAAAATCAGTGCAATCACACTACACAGTAAAGTTTGACCGAATCCTTGGAGCAATAGACTGCCGTAATTATGAAAAATAGCTATCATCGTTCCATCTCCTTAACGTTCATGCCAGGTACACTCCCAAACCACTTGGTCAAGAGGCGGTTATACTGACCGCTCTGTTCTACCTGAGTTAAAGCCTGATTCAAGTCACGCTTAAATTCTGGTTGATTTTTATTGATGGCAATCCCATATGGTTCTTTAGTGAAGGCACCACCCGTCAACACGTAGCCAGGGTTTTCAACTGACATACCGGCTAAAATACCGTTATCAGTAGTCAACGCCTCACCTTGACCCGACTTCAACGCCGTCATGGCTTGTGCGTAATCAGAAAGCTGCAGCACTTTAGCCTTTGGTGCAAACTTGGCAACGTTTTGAACAGAGTTAGAACCAACCACGCCCAAGACAGTTGCCCCTTTATGGTTAAGATCCTTCACGTTTTTAACGGCACTACCCTTTTTAACCAGCAAGGATTGTCCGGCATCGAAGTACGACCGAGAAAAATCGACTTGTTTCAACCGTTCTGGTGTAATGGTCATGGTCGCCATAATGGCATCAATGTTCCCGTTTTTCAGTAAAGGCATCCGGGTTGAACTTGTTACCTGAACGAACTCTGCTTTACCTTTGGGTCCTAAAATCTGTTTTGTGAGCGCCTTAGCCATATCAACTTCGAACCCGTTGATGTGACTGTTCTTTACGTCCATTAAACCAAACAATTTCGTATCAGCTTTAACACCCCAAGTAATCGTGTTAGTCCGCTTAGCACGGGTAACCACGTTTTGATCTGCCAGTGATTTTGATCCACAGGCAGACAATACCAGCACTAATGCAAGACTAGAGATGATAACGCCGACCAATCGGAAAAATTTCTTCATGCTCCCATCTCCTGACTTTAGTGAGTGATAATCTTGCTTAAGAATTGACGAGCACGTTCGTTACTTGGCTGCCCATCAAAGAATTTCTCTTTCGTATCGTCTTCAAGGATTCTGCCATCTGCCATGAAGATAACCCGGTTAGCCACTTCACGAGCGAAGCCCATTTCGTGGGTAACCACTAACATAGTCATTGACGAGTCGCGGGCAATATCCTTCATAACGTTCAGCACATCGTCAATCATTTCTGGATCCAAGGCACTGGTTGGTTCATCAAACAGCAGTGCTTTAGGCCGCATGGCTAAGGACCGGGCAATCGCGATACGCTGTTGTTGACCACCAGAAAGTTGTGATGGCATCTTAGGTGCTTGATCAGCCAAACCGACTCGGTCAAGCATGTCCATAGCAATTTTTTTGTTCTCTTCTTCTGGTCGTTTCAAAACCAGTCTTGGTGCCAACATAATGTTTTCCAAAATCGTTTTATTTGCATAAAGGTTGAAATGTTGGAACACCATCCCAACGTTCTTGCGAATCCGGTTCATATCCGTTTTTTTATCAGCTAAATCCTGACCATTAACGATCAGCTTACCTTCCTGAATCCGTTCCAAACCGTTAATCGTCCGAATTAAGGTTGATTTACCTGAACCTGATGGGCCAATAAGCACCACGGTTTCACCTGCATCAATGGTCAGGTTAATGTCATGCAAAGCATGGAAATCGCCATAGTACTTTTGAACATCGTGAAATTCAATCATTGACATGTTTTTTCCCCTCCGCCTTAAGAAAATAGTGACCAATCTCTAAAGTATTCTACAACAAGATAAGCGAACAAGCTGCATGGTCTGTTAGAGGCATACAGCCTGCTCGCTTAGACGGCTGAAATTCATTAGATATTTGGTTCATATGAGATGCACTATACTGTAAGTGCACGCCTTGAAGTACTGAAATATTTCGACCAATTTCATCCACTTCTAATTTTGTCTCAATATAAATATTAAACCATATTCAACCATTGGTCAAAGCAATTCATCGCTTTAAGCCCGTTATATCGACTCATATTACGGCAGAAATCGCGCTAAATCAACACCTCTCTGACTACGATAATTTTTTCATCAAACGGTAAAATATTCACTTTTTTAGAAATATTCACTTCGTTCTAATGCTATTCTCATTACGACTCAAATAATATAAATGATGGCTGGCTAAGATCGGCATAAAGTACAATCAAATCTAGTCCAATTTCACACCTCAAGATCCAGCCATTTAACGCAAATAATGCGTATCCCGACAAAAATCTCTCCGGAATACGCATAAATTCAAGAAGCAGCAAGTTGTGTCGGGCTTCTCTAAACGTGTTTACCAAGGTAGAGACCTGCATAGAACGAGCCCCCACCCTAAATCCAAGTTCGGGATTTGGTGTTTTACTTCTATCTAGACTAAACGTGTTCACCAAGGCAGAGACCTGCACAGAACAGCACCCCGCCACAAATCCAAGTTCGGGATTTGGTGTTTTACTTCTATCTAGACTAAACGTGTTCACCAAGGCAGAGACCTGCATAGAACGAGCCCCCACCCTAAATCCAAGTTCGGGATTTAGGGTGGGGGCTCGTTCTATTACGGTCTCTAAACGCCTTGGTTCACACTCTATTTAATGATACCGCTTCATCCGCGAAGTCGGCGCAGCGGGAGATGTCGGTATATTGGTTATCGATTCAGACTGCGAAAAATCCTCTTGGTTCAAAGGTGCTTCGTTTGGCTGTACGTGATGACCCTGCTTATCCCGCTCATATGCCAACTGAACGCGAATCGTGTATGGCGCCTGCTTTTCAATGGGTTCGTTACGCCCCATCTCCATATACGGACCACCAACTAAGATGACGTTAGCAAGATACAGTTTCACCTTATCGTAAACATCTTCAATCGGCTGCAAGCCAACCGTTGTAATCTTGCCCATTGGTGCCTTTTGCGCCTGATTCATACCAGCGTAAACGATCATCTGCTGACCATCCTGCTGTAACTCAAAGTAGGGAATATTAACCCCTAAACCAATCGCGTAAACTGGTCTCTTAGTCTTTTCCAGTTGCTGAGCAAGTTCACGGGAACCCAAGCCACCGTAATCAGGCGTCATCAATTGCATTTGCTGCAATTGATTGGCTAGTTGTGCAATATTGCTGCTCTGTTCCGCGTCAACCGCCACTTTACCAGGTAAAATCTTTTTACTGTCAAAATACCCGTTAGCCGGGATATTGGCACCGTTTAGAAGGTTGTTACCACGTTGGTGTCTGGATTGCTGACCATCTTCGGTTACTGAATCACCGGCACCAAGCGTTTTCCCAAGCATTTTTTCGATTTTAGGCGAAATATCAAACGGTGCTTGTTTATTAGTAAAGTAGTAGAAAACATTCATGACTGAGAAATAAGCCAAAATAATGGCAACTAACAGGATCAAGCTACCTCGCAGCCCAAAACCGTTTTGAATCCAGCGCACCGAAACATACAGTAAGTAAACCACACCGATAACGCCAAGAATGGTGTATATTCTGTTCTTCAGCTTAACGTTTAAGTTCACATACCCCAGGTAGTGATTAATCATATCCAAGAAACTAAACAACTATTGTCACCCCCTTATTGAGCCGTTGTCTGATCAGTACTTCCAGTTGTATCGGTACCATCTGACCCATTATTCGTCTGTGTATTATTAGTTTGTGAAGATGTCGTGGTTGACTTAGAATCGTTTGTCCCCGTGCCATCGTTATTATTGGTCGTATTTCCACCCGTTGATTTCGTTTTAGTGGAAGTGCCATTAGCATTGCTCGTGCCTGTTTGCGGACTTGAAGTAGTCGTACTCGTATCGTTTTGACTGCTCTGAGAGCTGGAATCCTTTTTCTTTGAACTATCGCTGCTAGAATTCTTTTTATCCGATGATTTACTATCAGAACTGGACGATTGCTTATTTGAATCTGTCACCGAATTATTAGAGATCACACGAGCACTAGCTGGTTTCCCCTCTTTGGAGTGACTGACTGAATTAACCACCACGTTAGTTGCACCCAAAGCAAGTGCAATCGAAACGATCGCAAACGGGGTGATAAAGGGTGGTGTCCGGTATGCCATATTTTATGCCTGCTACTAATAACTTATAAAAAGTTATAGATTATTCTTGCTTCGTCCTATCCTGCCTCGCATCAAGCTCGCTAATACAGTTGATATGATAGTCCACAAGCGTTAATTCCCGGCTAGCCACCGGTACATACTTTGAAGCCTGTTTTAGTAGGCGAATTCAAAGTTTTCAGTATCCCTGATATTCAGGGCCGCATTAATATCACGATCTTCAGTATAGTGACAGTTTCGACATTCATACACCCGATCTTTCAATTTTAAATCAACCTTTTTATGACCACATTGGTGACACACTTTAGAAGTCGGTTCAAAACGGTTGGTCAAGTGTACTGGAATACCTAACTGCTGGCATTTAGCGATTAATTTGATTCTAAAGTTGTAGAATCCTTGGTAACTAACTGCTTTAGCTAAATGCCGATTTTTCATCATACCTTTAACATTCAAGTCTTCTAAGGCTACCCACTGCGGTTTGGTTCTCACCTCAGCAGCAATAATCTTATTTTGATAATCCGACTGAATGTTGGTCAATCGTTGATACAAGCGTTGCACCTTCCGCTGAATTTTAGCTAGATTTAAATCAGTAGCAGACTTCCCTTCTTTCTGTCTTCTAGCTTTCAGTGCAAGATACTGACGAGACAATTTTCTTTGCAGGCGTCTAAGGCGTTTCCTGATGCGTCTTATCCGACTGCTTTTATTTTGATTGTGATATAAAGTGCCATCGTTTAGAATGGCAAACTCTTTTAAACCAAGGTCAATGCCAATGGGCTCACCAGTCAGTTCCAACTTTGGTAATTCGGCCTGTTCCACTAAACAGGTCAAGTAATAACGACCAGCCTTGAATTTGATCCGGCCTTGTTTAATCACAAAATGCTCGGCATCAGTGGGAATATAACCGAATTCTTTGAGGCGCACCCAACCGAGCTTAGGCAACTTGATTCGATGACGCTGACAAGGAACGATTTGCGTTTTACCGTTCTTAACAAAGTAATAACTGCCCTGACCGTGCTTAAACGAGCGCCAATGTGGGAAACCACTTTGTTTCTTAAAAAATCGCTTCATGGCCGTATCAGCATCGATAAAGGCCTGTTTAACCGATTTAGCATATAAATCCTTGATCCACCTGTCATCAGGATTGCTCTCAAGATACTCATGGTTAAACCACTTGCTAAACTCATAAGCGCCCATGTAATGATAACCGCATTCATAGCGTTGCCGGTTAATATCCAAAAACAGGTTATAGGCCCAACGACTGCCACCAATATGACAATCAATCAGCCAGGCTTGTTTTTCATTTGGCTTGATTTCGACTTTATAGGTGAGTAACATCAGTTGTTCCGCCTTATTGGATTTAATCACCAAGGTGAGGTGTCCCTCATATTATACGGGATGTATTTAGTCCAAAAAGCCTTTTAATGAAATTCATATAAATCACTACACATAAGCTATCAGCTAATACGAAAAATTTAACACCCAACTTTAACTTGGTTATATTTTTTACCAGACTTATAAAATAGGCAATAGTATAGTATAGAAGCACCCCTTTACAAAGATTGATATTCTTTTACAACAAAACAGTTACTGTTCATTCCTCCTCAAAACTTTTTATTAACCATTAGTATCTCAAATTATTATTAATAAACAACAAAACAAACCTTAAATATTAAATAAGGTTTGTTTACACATCTTATTTTGCGAGTAGTTTTTGACAATCAGGACAGATACCATACAGTTCAATCCGATGACCAACGATGTCATAACCCGGTAACTGATCCTTAAAAACATCCACTGGACATTCTTTAAGTTCCGTGACTTTACCGCAATTTTGGCAAATAAAATGATGATGGTGCAAGTGGCTGAAATCACACTGATACTTGACCCGTGCCTGTTCTCCTTGAACCTGCTGCTCAACCATCCCCGCTTCTTCAAACTCCTTGATGTTACGGTAAATGGTATTGTGGCTCATCCCGGGAAACTGTTTTCTCATGTACTCATCAACCAGGGTTACATCATGGTAGTGATCTTGATTTTCAAGCAAATAGCTTAAAAGTGCTTTACGCTGTTTCGTGACTTTTAAATGATTTTTCTTTAATTCTGTTAACGCTTGGGCGAGTTCTGCCGGCATTTAATGACACCTCTTTGAACGTGTTTTCCGTCTTAAACAATAATGATTACGCTTAAGACAGTGTATCACAAATATATGAACAATAATACATATGTCCGTTGTTTTTTACAAAGAGGGTGTTTTCAGCTTTGCCACGATTGCTGCAAGCCGCTCTTGGGTCTTAGCCCAATCATCGTTTTGGAGAACCATTGCGATTCCTTTTAGATCCTCAGGTAAGGTCAAGTCGCGACTGTATTCCTTGCTTTTAATTCGCGACTGAATCATTTCTAACTGATCACCGCGGTCCTTAAGCCGTTCGTGCAGCACCACCGATTTGCCCACAGTCAAAAACAGGATAAACGCCTGCTCTTTCAAATCACGGACGTACGTTTCAGCTCCCTTAGTATCAAGGACGATACTGACTAAATCGGATTTTTCAAACGCCCGCTGAAGTCCTTCATATGAAGACCCGTACTGGTAACCAGCGTAAGTCACTGACTCTAGGTAGTGATTCTTGGCAAAACTGGCGTCAGTTTCAAAGTAATAGTCCACACCATCCCTCTCACCAGGTCGCATTGGCCGAGTAGTATGCGTAATGATCCGTGGAATCTGATATTTGGTTTTTAAATAGGTACTCACCGTTGTTTTCCCGGTTCCCGTTGCACCCGTAATGACAATGACGTGCTTCATGACTTCCCCCATTATTGATTAGCTGCAATTTTTGCAGAAATATACTGGTGCGTCCGTTTCATCAACTGCTTTAAATTATCGTAGGTTAACCGATCAACTGCTTCATCTTCGTCAAACCAGCCGTAATCACTGATCTCAACGTCTTGTTTTTTAATTTGAACGTCAACAGGGACTTCGCTGACGAAGAGGTGGACCTCTTTATGATTGCCGTTTGGCAGCTCATATTTGAGTTCATCGTGATAATTCGTATCGAGTTCGACCTGAAGCTGGGTTTCCTCACGAATCTCTCGAATAGCCGTTTCGTCTAACTTTTCCTTACCTTCTACATGGCCCTTAGGAAAGCCCCAAAAATCACTGGTAGCACTCTTAAGTAACAGGTACTCCGGCTGACCGTTTTGAACCCGATAAACCACTGCGCCGCTAGCTACTTCAGTTGTCATTATCAAATCATCCTTCCGAAAATATTAATAACTCTTATTTTAGCCTAATCAGTGTGGCAAGCAAACTGGGAAATTCTATTTTAGACAAATTTCCCAAAACTTAACGGGAATGAACATGCCAGCGTTAGACTGTGAATTGCTTTTGAAGCCTAACATGGTTAAGATGGACTTAAAATTCTTTTCAATATTTAATTTGGAGGAAGTTTATATGTCATCATTTATTTCGCGTCTTTTTCGTCGGGAAAAAGTTGACCGTTACTTGGAAACTGACAAGAAATTTGTAAAAACCATGTCGGCGGTTGACTTAATCTCACTAGGGATTGGAGCCGTTATTGGTACCGGGATTTTTATTCTACCTGGTACTGTGGCTGCAACCAAGGCTGGTCCCGGAATTATTTTATCCTTTGTCTTAGCGGCCATTGTTTGTTCCACTGCAGCCATGTGTTACGCCGAGTTTGCCTCTGCCCTACCCGTTGCTGGGAGTGCTTATTCATATGGTAACCTGGTTTACGGTGAAATCATTGGCTGGATTCTTGGCTGGGCTTTGATTTTGGAATACGTGCTGGCTGTGGCCGCCGTTTCTAGTGCCTGGGGTGCCTACTTTAAATCCTTCATGAGCGGCTTTGGTGTCAATATTCCATCGTCAATCGTGGGTCCCTTAGACATCGCTCATGGTTCCTATGGTAACTGGATCGCCATTATCATCGTGCTGATCATTTCGTTGATGCTGGCACACGGAGTGAAATCATCCGTCCGACTAAACAACATTATCGTTTTCGTCAAAATTGCTATTATTTTGCTGTTTGTCGTGGTGGGTGCCTTCTTCATTAAACCAGGTAACTGGCATCCCTTCATGCCATTCGGTTTCCATGGTGTGCTGGCTGGTTCATCCGCTGTCTTCTTCGCCTACCTTGGCTTTGATGCGGTTTCCAGCTCAGCTGCTGAAGTAAAGAACGCCAAACGGAACATGCCAATCGGTATCATTGGAACGTTGATCATCGCAACCTTGCTATACGTTTTGGTCGCTATCGTCCTCACTGGAATGATTAGCTATACGAAGTTAAACGTTGCTGATCCCGTTTCATTTGCGTTACAAGTGGTTCATCAAAACTGGGCTGCCGGTGTTATTGCACTGGGCGCTTTAGCTGGGATGTTCACCATGATGGTTACCATGATCTACAGTTCTTCACGGTTAATCTACTCAGTGGGCCGTGATGGCTTGCTGCCGAAGTTCTTAGGCAAATTAGACCGGCACGGTAACCCCATCAACAGTTTACGAACGATTACTGTTGTGATTGCGGTCATGGGTGGTTTCGTACCCCTTGATCAACTGACCAACTTAGTTAACATCGGGACCCTGATTGCCTTCTTGTTCGTGTCCTTTGGGATTATTCCTCTGCGTCACAATAAAGACATTGAGAATAATCAAGGCTTCCAAGTACCTTGGTATCCAGTATTACCAATCGTTTCAGGCTTTCTGTGCCTGTTCATGCTAACTCAGCTGCAAGCTGAAACTTGGATTGCTTCTGGTATCTGGTTCTTGTTTGGACTGATCTTATACCTGAGTTATGGTATGCATCATAGTCGGTTGAACGATCCGAAGAATGCAGAATAGTGTGTGCAGCAACTCGGTAGATTCCGGCCATATAAGATGAATAAACCCCATTCCGATGAATTTTGTTGGAATGGGGTTTATTCATCTTATATGGCCGGAATCTGAGTTGCGGAACATGATTAGACCCTATCAAAGTATCGAGCATCCGTATATTCTTAGCAAGATGTCAGTTAAGAATACGTTGAACTTCACATATCAAAACAGACAAATTATATCTTCTCAACTAACTATGAATCCAGCCTAGCAATAGCATGTTTCAACAGCAACGGCGCAATGACTGTAGACAAGATGATCACCACGATCAATTCCGAATACAGCTCAGGTGCCAAAAGTTTCGCCTGATACCCAATTTGGGCGATAATCAAGGCCATTTCACCACGGGAAACCATACCGGCTCCCACGACGTATGAACTATTAAAGTTGAAGCCTAAAACTTTAGCACCTAGTCCACCGCCGATTAATTTAGATAACACGGCAACAACGGTCATTCCCAGGATCAACAAAATGTTGCTCCAGAAGTGATCAAAGCGCATTTCAATCCCGATACTGACGAAGAAAATCGGCACGAAAAACGCGTAACCAATGGGACTGATATTAGTTTCAACTTCTTCTCTCGCGGTGGTTTGAGCCACGGCGATCCCTGCGAAAAAGGCACCAATCACAGCGCTCAATCCGGTTAAGTCAGCTAAATAAGCCATGCCTAAACAAATGATCAAAGACATAATCGGCACCGATTGCGGTACCGGTAAGTGTTCAAATAACCGAATCAAAAACGGTGCGATCCAGCGAATCACCACGTACACCATCACAAAATAAGCAAGCTGTTCGCCGATACTGAGTAGTAAATTAGGTTCGCTACGACTGCCACTAGAAAACATGCTGACAAAGATACTCAGGATCAGCACTGCCATAATGTCATCCACAACGGCGGCACCAAGAATGGTGGCACCTTCCTTAGTGTTTAATTTACCGAATTCCCGCAGCACTTCAACCGAAATTGAAACTGAAGTGGCCGCGAAAACTACACCCCAAAAGATGGCACGTTCAAAGTTTTGATGCATGAGCACACCGTAAATATAAAAACAGATCATGGGTAAGATGACACCCATTGTTGCCACGCTGATTGCGGGTTTAAAGTACTTTTTTAACAGTTTTAAATCGCTTTCCAGCCCAGCCATGAACATCAAAATGATCACGCCAATCTCTGCTCCAGCCGTTAACAGCTCACCTGGCCGAATCCAGTTCAGTAAAGCTGGTCCAAGTAAAATGCCCACCAGCAGCTGACCAATCACACTGGGAATCCCGATTCGCTGGCTAAGCGCGCCAGCAATTGTAGTGGCAAATAAAATTAGCGCTATTTCGCCAATATAGTTCACATCAACGTTCCTTTCTATCCTTGTCCTTAAATTAGTTATTATTACAGTGTATCATGACTCAAACACCCCTGGCTATCAGCTCGGCTTATATGGCATGGCTGCGGTATAATGGAAACAATACTCACCTGCAGGAGGAATGACCTTATGAAAATTAATCAATTTGCAATTGCACCCACAACTTTGGCTGACGAAAAGAAAGAATTACTACAAATTCAGTTCATCCGTCAAGCTGATTTACAACTCACGCCTCACCGGCTATTACGTCGTTTACTCCAACAAAGTTTCCCCGAGGTCAACAGTCATGAAGCTGCGGATACCAAAATTGCTAACTTGCTGGCTGCTAACCAGTTAGATGCGCTGTCACTGACCCAAATTAGTGGTGACATCAAACCGTTACATATTTATAATCTGATCCTGCAACTCTTAGGCTTTGAGACTGGCAGAGATTTCCAGATTGACTCGCCAGCAACCATTGCTTCAAAAGTTAATTTACCTGAATTTGAACACGATTCGTTGACTAACGATGACTTGCTTCACGCCTGGTATCAGTTACTCATCACCCATACCACCACGGGCCAGACTTTTCTGGATCAGCTAGCTGGTCGCGGTTATTTCCGTCGACTCGATAACTTGCCCAAACCGCTATTCTTTAATGGTAAGGCTCAACCCGTTTTTGACACCACTAAGCTGATCCATGAAGTCGTCTATGTAGAATCTTCTCAGGATACTGACCACGATAATCTGCGAGACCTGCTGAAAGTGGAAATTACCCGACCCGGTGAATCAAATCAGCAACCAGTACCGGTCCTTTACACGGCTTCACCTTACAATCAAGGAACTAACGACGCTGACGGTGATGCGCTGACACACAACGTTAACGTTCCATTGACAGAAAAACCGATAACCGCCAGTACTTTAAGTAGTCAACAGACCGTACCAGTTAAAGTACCGGAACCACGAGTCATCAATACGCATACCGATCAAGCTGACGAAAGTTTCGGTAACACGTTTGATTACAGCCTAAACGACTACTTTCTCGCACGGGGGTTCGCCGTGGTGTACGCAGCCGGTATTGGCACCAAGGAGTCAGACGGTCTACGAACCACCGGTGATCCGGAAGAAACAACTTCCACGATTGCTGTGATCGAATGGCTAAATGGCAAACGGACCGCTTTCACCAACCGCACGTCTAATATTGCCATCGCCGCAACTTGGTCAAACCGTCACGTAGCCATGACTGGCCGCTCCTACTTAGGTACATTGGCTACCGCTGCCGCAACTACCGGCGTGGAGGGCCTGAAGACAATCATTTGCGAAGCTGGGATTTCCAGTTGGTACGATTACTACCGTGAAAACGGTTTGGTCATTGCTCCAGGAGGATTCCCTGGTGAAGACGCTGATGTGCTGGCAGAAGAAACCTTCTCCCGTCAGCAGCAAGCCGGCGACTACAGCCGCATCAAGGAAAAGTGGCAACAGCAACTGACAGCCATTACGGCCGAACAAGATCGCACAACGGGGAATTATAACGACTTCTGGGATGTTCGTAACTACCGTAAAAATGCTAAGCAGATTAAAGCTGACGTGATGATCGTCCACGGACTTAACGACTGGAACGTCAAGCCACGTAACGCAGAAAAACTTTGGCGAGCCATTAGTGATCTGCCTATCAGCCGCAAGCTCATTTTGCATCAGGGGCCGCACATCTACATCAATAACTTTCGCTCGCTGGACTTCACAGACATGGTCAATCTCTGGCTGTCACATGAACTCTACGATTTAGATAACCATGCAGAAACGATTTTGCCCGATGTGCTGATTCAAGATAACGCCAGTGCTGAATCTTGGCAGACCGAGTCTGATTGGGGTGCAACTACTAACCATGCGGCTCACTATCATTTAACCACTGACGGGCTTTCTACTGACACCACGGATCAAGCTACTGTTCAATTTAACGATCAGTTAGACGATGGCATTTTTAAACAATATGCCAAAGATAACGCCCAGTGGCAGCGTGATTTAGTGAAGGAACCATCTCCACTTGAAGGCCACCGCCAAATCTTTCGTGCACCTGCTCAAACCGACGACTTGGTGATTGACGGCTGCCCCGTGTTACACCTCAGCGTAGCGTCCGATCAACCCATTGGCCTGATCAGTGCCGAACTGGTAGATTTAGGCAACTTTAAACGATTGAACCCACTACCAACTGTCCTGGCACGGCAAGCCATGGCGTTGGGCTACCATTTCCGTAAAGAGGATCTACGTGAATATGAACTGGCTAAGAAGCCGACACCTTATCAACTGATTTCGAAGGCTCATCTGAATTTACAAAATCGAACCGCTTTGACTCAGGTGGATACCATTACACCGGGCGAGGTTTATCCAGTGACACTAGAACTGCAACCCACCCATTATCGACTTACCGCAGGGCACCAACTAGGGCTGATCGTCTATGCCACCGACTTTGGCATGACCGTTCGCGGTAATCAGCAGATCACCTACACAATCTCACTGGCCAATAGCTGGTTAGAACTTCCCCACCTATAGAGTTCGTGATATTATGGTAGTTAACTTCAATTTGAAACGAGGTAATTCACATGAAACAAGGCACCACGATCATTACGCTAGATAACGGTTATCATCTGTGGACCAACACGCAGGGTGAAGGCGATATTCACCTGCTTGCACTGCACGGTGGCCCCGGTGGCAACCATGAATACTGGGAAGACACTGCTCAGCAACTTAAGAAACAGGGACTCAACGTTCAGGTTCATATGTATGACCAATTGGGCTCATGGTACTCAGACCAACCCGATTACAATGATCCTAAGATTGCTGAAAAGTACCTGACCTATGACTACTTCTTGGATGAAGTTGAAGAAGTTCGTCAAAAATTAGGCTTGGACAACTTCTACTTGATTGGCCAATCATGGGGTGGCGCATTAGTACAAATGTACGCTGCTAAGTACGGTCAGCATTTAAAGGGTGCCATCATTTCATCAATGGTCGATAACATTGACGAATACGTCACTCACATCAACCAAGTTCGTGACGAAGCATTACCAGCTGATGCTGTGGCTTACATGAAGAAGCAAGAAGCTGCCAACAACTACGACGATCCACAATACCAAAAGTACGTGGATGTCTTGAATGATGGTTACGTTGACCGGAAAAAGCCAGCCGCAATTTCCCACTTGATTCCAACCATGTCACGTCCCGTTTATGGCGCTTTCCAAGGTGACAATGAATTCGTCATCACTGGTAAATTAAAGGAATGGATGTTTGAATCTCACCTCAAGGACATTAAAGTGCCAACCTTACTGACCTTTGGTGAACACGAAACCATGCCAATTTCAACAGCTAAACGCATGGCAACTGAAATTCCACATGCTCGTTTAGTAACCACTCCAGAAGGTGGTCACCATCACATGATCGATAATGCACCCGTTTATTACGATCATTTGGCAACCTTTATTCGCGATGTTGAAAGTAACAATTTTAACGACTAAATCAAAAAAGAGTGTGCCACAACTCGGTAGATTTCAGAATTTAACGCAAAAAACGTATTCCGTCGAACTTT
>NZ_BAAKGN010000001.1:0-1157 GCF_059704265.1 Secundilactobacillus sp. MJ173 | reverse complement strand
CAATAAATCCCGGCAAGACAGTATTTTCATTGATATTCATATTTTAAAGATTCAATCTTTAGCCAGCGGCAGCGGAGAAAAGCTCTTTTGGGGTTTGGTAACCTGACTGCCGGCGTGGTAAGTTGTTTAGCTTGGCTTCCACTGCTTGGATATCACTAGGGCCTAAAGTATCCATGGACAGGCCCTTAGGCACATCACGACGGATCATTCGATTATGCGCCTCATTTGTGCCTCGTTCTGAAGAGCGGTAAGGGTGGGCATAATAAAGGTCGGCAACGCCGTCAAGCACCGTCCCCGCCGCTGCGAACTCTGCCCCGTTGTCAGCGGTAACGGACTTCATGATGTGCCCGTATTCTTGGCAGATCTTAGCCAGTTCGTAGTTGACTGAATCGGTGTCACGGCCATCAATCAAACGCAGGATCTGACAGCGAGATTGGCGCTCGATCAGCGTTAGAATGACACTTTCTTGGCCGTTACGTTTACCGACTACGGTATCCAACTCAAAGTGACCGAACTCTTGGCGCTGATCAATACTTTTAGGTCGCTCTTCGATACTTCGTCCGGCCAGACGCTTATGCTTGGGTGAATGGTGGTGTTTGGTGCGGCGCCGGTTTTTTTCGAGCAGATCAAGATTACGGACTTCAAGTAGTTGCGCATCGATATAGTGGTATAACGTCTTGGTCGAAACCATCTCCTCAGGTTGATATAAGCCTTCAAGTTTAGCACGGCCCACCGCGGCATCAGGCGACCAACCGTCTTGGTGCAAATGGGCCGTAAAGTAGTGGATAAAGTCAGCGACACCAGCGAGTTTCAAAGGTCGATGACAGGACATTCGGTTAGCTTCGTATTTGGCCTGTGCCGCTTCTGGCGAGTACTCGCGGTGATATTGCCGTTGACCGTTCACTTTTTTAACTTGGTCGATCTCACCACGGCGTAGTTCATTACTGATTGTTTGATGACAAACGCCGATAACTCTAGCAATTGCGCGGTTAGAGTATCCTTGGCTGTGTAGCGTGGCGATTCTGCCGCGCTCAAATGAAGTTAGGTGGTGACCTTTTTCTCGGACTGTGGTATTCTGTTCTTGCATCAAGACAATAACCTCTTTCATTTTTGTGTTGGAACATCAATGATAACAGAGATTTGTCTTGGTGTTTTTT